>JAAZHL010000053.1 GCA_012510755.1 Leucobacter sp. | reverse complement strand
CTCTCGACCAACTCGGCGGGCTTCTCGCCATGAGCAACCGTGGCATTCAATACCTCACGATGTTCGGGGCTCAGCGTATCGAGCGCCCTGCGCACGGCCGCGAGCTCATTCGAGAGATCGATCTCGTCGAGGTTCTGGTGCACCGCAGGCAAGGCGGCACTCGCCTCAATCTCGTGAAACGATTGAGCTTTCGAGCGGGGCGACCGCATCGCGCTGGCGTACGCGTTGCGCATCATCGCCGTGCCGTAGGCCCGCACATTGCTGGCCGGCCCGGCGCCCCGACGCCACGCACCAATCAAGCCAACAATCGTGTCTTGCACGAGGTCATCTGCTTCATGCTCATTGCGAGCAATGCTGAGCGCCGCACGCTGCCAATAACTCAGCTGTTCGACAAGGATGCGCGCGATAGCCGACTCGTCGCCCTGGTTCGCGAGCTCAAGCTGAGCGAGGGTGATGTCTGCTGAACGTTGCTCATGCATACCGACATGTTATAGCCGAGTGTATGAAGAACGTGGGGCGGCCCGGGCCGTTGGGGCGAGTCGGGCTACCCCACCTCTGCCGAGGGTATGTATTTGGGGGGACATGCGGCAGAGTGCGAGCAAACCATCTCAGAAGGGGGGGGAGAGATGATCACGTCTACCCGCACCTCACAAGACGCACGAGGCGCTTGAATCTGTCGCGGCTAGTCCGCGTGGCTCGACAAGAACTCGTACATGGCGATGTCGTCGACACCAGGGAACGTGCCGGTGGGCAGCGGCGACAAGACGTGCGCGTGCATGCGCGCGCTCGGCCAAGCTTTGCCCTCCCAACGCTCAAGCAGCTCATCGCTCGGTGCGCGGCAGCAGGTCGGATCGGGGCACGTCGACACTGCCCGCGCAGTGGTCTCGCGCCCACGAAACCACTTCGCGTCATCGAAGCGCACCCCACACGTAATCGAGAATGCGCCTTGGTCGAGTTCGCCGATCTGCGCGCTCGACCAGAACGTGCCCTCGGGGGTGTCGGTGTACTGATAAAACTCACTCGTGCGGTTCGTGCGATCATATGCGGTGCGCCCGGTCCACTTGCGGCACACAATCTGCCCTTCGGTTGCCCCGCTGTCATCTGTGGGCAACGGCAGACCATCGTTCTCATACCCGCGCACGATCACGCCGCCAGCGTCAAGTCGGTAGTGATGCACGTCAAGCCCAAGATGCTTTGTCGCGAGGTTGGTAAACCGGTGCGCCGCGGCCTCGTGGGTGACACCGAACGCATCACGCAGATCTTCGATCGCAAGGTTCCGCTGTCTTTTGGCCTGCTGCAAGAACTCCGCCGTGCGGGTCTCTGGCATCAGGCAGGCAGACGCAAAATAGTTGATCTGCAGTCGCTGTTCGAGAAACTCGGCATAGCTGACCGGGCGCTCATGCCCTAACACCCGGTGCGCCATCGCCTGCAACGCCAGCGAACGCAGGCCGTGCCCACCGGGAATCGAAGCCGGCGGCAAATAGATGCGTCCGTTCTCTAGGTCGGTTATGCTGCGAGTGTTCGAAGGTAGATCACCGACGAAGATCAGGGTGAACCCCAGCTTTTCAGCGAGCACCGCAACCTCACGGTGTGTGACCGCCCCCACATTGGTGTGGCCGATGCCGATCATGAGATCCTCGGCTATTCGCTCAATCTCAGGCAAATAATTGCCGAGCTCGCGCATCTTCATGCGGATCTCGGTGTTGGCGCGCCGCGCCTCTTCTGGAGTGGCCGCCGCCGCCCGCGAACGACGCGAAAGCTCACGGTGCAGACCGACCAGCGACTCGAGCGCCTCGTCACTGAGCGTGCGTGCGGTGCGCACCTTGGGTAGCTTCAGCTGCTGGTAGACCGGCGAGCGCTGTGCGCGTTCGAGCTCGAGTTCGAGGGCGCTACGAGCATCTGGCGCCTCTTGCTTGAGCAGTTCTGAGGAGTCGACCCCGACCTCGCGGGCGATCGCCTGCAGCAGCGACAGCCGCGGTTCGCGTTTGCCGGTCTCGATCAACGATAACTGGCTACCTACCACGCCCACGCGCTCGCCCAACACGTCAAGTGTCAACCCGGCTTTGGTGCGAAAGTGTCTGATTCTTTTGCCGAGCAGCATCTTGTGCATCGTATCTTCGTGCGCTATTTGCCAGGACTCAGGTGCCATATCTTGACTATACGTCAAAAATGCTGATTCTTTACAGTCCAAATTTGCTAGTTGGCCATCTGTTGTTCACGCAGAATAGTAGTACTCACATTTCTTGACATGAGGAGAAACGACGGCATGGGCAGTGCATCGGCTCTTGAAGCTACTGCTGCAATCTCGACGATGGTACGAGAAGCAGCAACCACCGAAAACCCCGAGATTTTGCAGTGGGTCACCGAAGTCGCAGAGCTGACCAAACCAGATGCAGTGGTCTGGTGTGACGGCTCGCAAGACGAATGGAACCGCATCACGAGCGAAATGGTCGAAGCGGGTTCGTTGATTGCTTTAAACAAGGATCTGCGCCCGGGCAGCTTTCTCGCCCGCTCTCACCCCGGTGACGTTGCTCGCGTCGAAGACCGCACGTTCATCTGTAGCGAGAACGAAGCTGACGCTGGCCCCACGAACAATTGGTGTGCACCCGCAGAGATGAAGGCCGAGCTCATGCCGCTGTTTGACGGCAGCATGCGCGGTCGCACCATGTACATTGTGCCGTTCTCGATGGGCCCCGTGGGCGGTGCGATCACGCAGCTTGGTATTGAGATCACCGACTCGCCCTACGCCGTGCTCAACATGCGCATCATGACCCGCATGGGTCAGGCCGCTCTTGACGGCATCACCCCGGGCAGCGAATGGGTGCGCACGGTGCACTCAGTTGGTGCGCCTCTCGAAGCTGGACAGGCAGACGTCGCCTGGCCGTGCAACGACCTCAAATACATCACCCACTTCCCTGAGACCCTCGAAGTGTGGTCATACGGTTCGGGCTACGGCGGCAACGCGCTGCTCTCGAAGAAGTGCTTCGCGCTGCGCATCGCGAGCGTGATGGGCAAGAGCGAAGGCTGGATGGCCGAGCATATGCTGCTGCTCAAGCTCACCAACACCGAAACCGGCAAGAGCTACCACATCTCGGCGGCGTTCCCATCAGCTACGGGTAAGACTAACCTCGCCATGCTGCAGCCGACCATTCCAGGCTGGAAGGTCGAAACGATTGGCGATGACATCGCCTGGCTGCGCCCCGGCCCAGACGGTCGACTGCGTGCCATCAACCCAGAGGCAGGGTTCTTTGGTGTGGCGCCAGGTACCGGCGAATCGACCAACCCTGTCGCCATGGACACGATGTGGGGCAACACCATCTTCACCAACGTCGCGCTGACCGACGACGGCGACGTGTGGTGGGAGGGGAAGACCGATGCGGTTCCCGAGCACCTCATTGATTGGCTTGGTGACGAGTGGACTCCAGAATCGGGCAAACTGGCTGCTCACCCAAACTCTCGGTTCACCGTGCCGATTCAGCAGACTCCAACCCTCGCAGACGACTGGTTCGAGCAAGACGGTGTGCCGCTCGACGCGATTCTCTTTGGCGGTCGACGCGCCACCAACGTGCCACTCGTTGCGCAGTCGCTCAGCTGGCAGCACGGCGTGTTTATGGGCGCAACGATCTCAAGTGAGCGCACCGCAGCCGCCGAGGGCACTGTCGGTGAACTGCGCCGCGACCCCTTCGCGATGTTGCCGTTCTGTGGCTACAACATGGCCGACTACTGGGGGCACTGGCTCGACATGGGCGAGAAGCTCGGCGAAGGTGCGCCCAAGATCTTCCAGGTGAACTGGTTCCGTAAGGGTGCCGACGGCAGCTTCTTGTGGCCGGGCTTCGGCGACAACTCGCGCGTGCTCGACTGGATCATTCGCCGAGTCGAAGGCGAATATGAGGGTCGTCAGACCGCGATCGGCACGTTGCCTGCGCAGGACGAACTCAACCTGAGCGGCATCGAACAGATCGAAGACAAACTCGATGAGTTGTTCGCGATCGATGCTGAGTCATGGCTCGCAGAGTGCAACCTCACCGATGAATTCTTCGCTCAGTTCGGTGACAAAATACCGTCGGCTCTCGTAGCTGAGCTGAGCGATCTGCGTGCACGCCTGAGCGCTTAGCTGCTGAGTCGTTGAGCAGCTGAGTCACATCGATACGCCAACGTGTGACGCAGCCCCTAGACCGTGAGCCCCGCAGTTCTGCCCAGCTGTGGGGCTCACTACTTTCTTAATCGATACACTTTTCAGTAGAGTTAGCCCTTGGCAGAGCGCGAGGGCGTGTTCTGGGCGTCGATGCGCAAGCGATGCTTTGCGCCAGCGTCTTGCCCCCCATAGCCCAACCGGCAGAGGCAGTCGACTTAAAATCGATACAGTCTGGGTTCGAATCCCAGTGGGGGGACTTAACTTTGATTAGGTTCGGCGGGCCTTGCGGCGCAAAGCGATGCTTTGCGGGGTTCGAATCCCAGTGGGGGGGACGCGTTAAGCAAATGCCCATTTCTGGGCATTTGTAGCGGCCCCCGAGCGAGTCTCGAGCTCGGTTTGATATGACAGAAATGCCCATTTCTGGGCATTTGTAGCGGCCCCCGAGCGAGTCTCGAGCTCGGTTTGATATGACAGAAATGCCCATTTCTGGGCATTTGTAGCGGCCCCCGGGCGCGTGCTGAACCAAGAGGCCACTCGGGCGAACATTAGTAATGTGCGGGAGGGTCACTTCCGGGGAATGACTCCTCGCCCCACTCGTCGGCGAGTTCGTCGGCGTGTTCGTGACTGACCTGGCTGTCGCCGGGACGCTCGGCAACGTCGACGGGGGCTTCGTCTGGCACTTTGTTCACGTCTTCGGAATCGGCTGCTGTACCAGTAGTGCGACCAGCTGCGCTGCCGTTTGTGTGGGGGAGTTCTGAATTCTCTGAGTGCGTCATTCGATTGCTCCTAATACGGTCGAAGTTAATACGCTCGACGTGCCTGATTATCGGCGGCTGCCACTGATGCTTCTGAGCAGCCAGGCGATGACTGCGATAATCAACAGAGCGAGGCCAACCCAGAGCAAGAAGTTGACTGCCTCCACGAGGCCACCAACGATTGCGAGCACGATTGCGATGACGATGATTACTGCGAATATTGCGTTCATGAGTCGAACGTACCCATGCAGATCTTGGCGATGAACCCCCTTGCGTCGAAGCAACTGTTGCTGGTAGGGGGTCTCAGATGGTTGTAGCAAAGTTTTTGCTTGTCGCAGTGATCGTCATTACTATCATTTCTGCCATCATCATGAGAGTGAAGAGGATCCGCCGCGACCGTTAGATCGCACGTGCGCGATG
The DNA here is from genome assembly GCA_012510755.1 of Leucobacter sp. Lineage (GTDB taxonomy): Bacteria > Actinomycetota > Actinomycetes > Actinomycetales > Microbacteriaceae > Leucobacter. The sequence continues at coordinate 8,452 of JAAZHL010000053.1, read as the reverse complement.
GCGACTGCGCGACCGAGAGCGGGTGACCGTGAATGCGAGCCTGCGCGGGTTAGACTGCGACCATGACACTCGACCTTGCCGCCCCAGAGCTGCTCGCGGCAGCGGCGAGAGAGCCATGGATGCGCCCCGCCAGTTATTGGCCGAGCCTGACAGAGGCGACTGCAGACCAGAGCGCACCAGTGGTTGCGCTGTGTCTCGAGGCGCTTGCCCACAACGCGCACGACATGCTGCGTCGTGCGCACGGCACACCTCTGCGCGTCGCGTCGAAGTCGGTGCGGCTGCGTAGTGTGCTCGATGCGGTGCTCGCGCTGCCCGGCTACCACGGTGTGCTCGCATATACGCTGCCCGAGGCGCTCTGGCTCAGTGAAACGATCGATGACGTTGTGGTTGCCTATCCGAGCACCGACCGTGCCGCATACGCGCAACTGGCGCGCAACGAAGCGGCAGCGAACCGTGTCACCGTAATGATTGACAGCGTCGACCAGCTTGAACTGATCGACCGTGTTGCATCGCCGACGAGCCGCAACAGCATACGGGTGTGCCGCGACTTTGACGCTTCGTTTGAATTGCGAGTTCTTGGCAGGATAGGTGCGCTGCGCTCGCCCGTGCGTGAGCCCGAACAATTGCGCAGACTTGCCGAGCGTGTGCTGCAACGACCCGGTTTCACCCTCGTAGGCGTGATGTCATACGAAGCGCAGATCGCGGGTGTGGGTGACCAGCCCATCGGGCGACCGATGACGGGCGCGGTGATGCGCGCCATGCAGCAGCAGAGCGCCGCCGAACTTGCCGAACGCCGCGCCGCCGCGATCAGTGCGGTGCGCTCGATCGCCGACCTGCAGTTTGTGAACGGTGGCGGCACCGGTTCGATCGAGCGAACCGCAGCCGAACCTTCGATTACTGAGGTCGCTGTCGGTAGCGGGCTCTTCGGCCCGCACCTATTCGACAACTATCGGTCGTTCAGCCCAGCCCCAGCGGTTGCGTTTGCGCTTGATGTGGTGCGCCGTCCGAACGCAAAGACGGCCACCGTGTTAGGCGGCGGTTGGGTGGCCTCGGGCCCTGCAGGGCGCGACCGATTGCCACAAATCGTGTGGCCCGCGGGGCTTTCCTACGCTGCCCGTGAGGGAGCGGGTGAAGTGCAGTCACCGCTCATCGGTCACGCCGCTCGTGGTTTAGCGGTCGGTGACCGGGTGTGGCTGCGTCACACGAAATCGGGCGAACCCATGGAGCACGCGAATGAGGTCGTGCCCGTGAGAGTGAACGCTGGTGGGAATGGGCAGACCGATGACCTGCTGCTGACGTACCGAGGCGAAGGGAAGTGTTTCTTATGATCGCAACGTGGCGCAACTGGGCGCGCACTGAACGCTCACGGCCCGCATTGCATCTTGCCCCTCGCAGTGTGAAGCACGTGGTGCAAGCAGTACAACGAGCGCGCGAGACCGGGCATGCGGTCAAGGCGATCGGATCCTCGCACAGCTTTAATGCCATCGGCGCCACTGACGGCGTGCGCATCGACCTGTCGCGACTTCGTGGGCTCGTCGATGTTGACCTCGAACGGGGCCGAGTGACGCTGTGGGCAGGCACCCACCTGTGGGAGCTGCCCAGTATTCTGACACCGCTGGGGCTCGCACTCGAAAACATGGGTGACATTGACCGGCAAACGATCTCTGGCGCCACCTCAACAGGCACACACGGCACGGGCCTTGCCTTTGGCGGACTCGCCACCCGCATCGTCGCAGCCACGCTCGTGACCGGCGCCGGCGAGGTGCTGACCGTTAGCGAACACGAGAATAGCGACCAGTTGCCAGCCATGGCGCTGGGACTCGGGGCTCTCGGAGTGCTGGTGACGGTCACCATTCAATGTGTGCCCCGGTACCTGCTGCACGCGGTCGAAGCGGCCGCCCCGCTTGATCAGGTGCTCGACGAATTTGTAGAACGAAACCGCGCCGCGGACCATTTCGAGTTTTATTGGTTTGCGCACACCACAAGCACGCGCACGAAGACGAACACTCGGTTGCCGATCGAGAGCGTGGCACGCCCGCTTTCCACTTTCGCCCGGTTCGTTGATGAAGAACTCATCAATAACGCACTGCTCGGCGCAGTCGTTGGGGTGGAAAGCCTTGTCACATCGGCTACGCCCCGCATTAATCGTGCGATTGAGTCGGTGTCGAGTCGACGTGACTATTCTGACGAATCGCACCGGGTGTTCGTGACCCGCCGCCGAGTGCGTTTTCGAGAGATGGAATACGCCCTGCCGCTCGCAGCAGTGCCCGAAGCCCTGCGAGAGATACGCGCACTGATCGACCGTCAACGGTATCGTGTCTCGTTTCCGATCGAGGTGCGTGCTGCCGCGGCAGACACACTATGGCTTTCGACCGCGTATGCCCGTGAGACCGGGTACATCGCGGTGCACCGGTATTGGCGAGACGCACCAGACGGCTACTTTCGCGACGTTGAGGCACTGCTTCGTGCGCATGATGGCCGACCCCACTGGGGCAAGATGCACACGTGTGACGCTGAGGGGCTGCGCGACACGTATCCGATGTTTGACGAGTTCGTGCGAGTGCGCGATCAACTCGACCCTGACCGCGTCTTCGCGAACCCCTACCTCGATCGAGTGCTTGGTCAGTAGCTCTTATGCTGGTAGCTCACATGCCCGTAGCCGCATACCGGTAGCTCACTTCTCACTTGCTCACATCTCGGTGGCTCACAGGCATTTCGCCCAGAAGCCAGATAAGATCTTCACATGATCGCAGGCCTTATCATTCTCGGCATCGTTGTTGTGCTCGCTATTTACGCGTGGGCCACTTACAACTCCCTCGTGACGTTGCGCGTGCGCGTAGACGAGGCGTGGAGTGACATCACTGTGCAGCTCAAGCGGCGTGCTGATCTCATTCCCAATATCGTCGAAGCGGTCAAGGGCTATGCGGGCCATGAGAAGGGCGTGTTTGAAGCCGTCACGCAGGCGAGGGCCGAGACGATCTCAGCCCAAACACCGGCTGAGGCTGCGGTGGCAGAGAACCACATGCAGCAGGCGCTCAAGAGCATTTTCGCGGTTGCCGAGGCATACCCGCAGCTGCAGGCCAGCCAAAACTTCTTGCAGTTGCAGGGTGAACTGGTTGACACCGAGAACAAGATTCAGGCCTCACGCCGGTTCTATAACGGCGGCGTGCGCGAATACAACACCAAGCTGCAGATCTTTCCGAACAACATCTTCGCGAAAATGTTCGGCTTCACGACACGCGAGTTCTTCGAAGTTGAGAACGTCGCAGCCATTTCTGAGCCACCGCGCATTCAGTTCTAGGCGAACGGCGAGAGCCAGTCGCCCGATCGCGGTTGGCGCTCGCTCACGGGATCAACATCGGGTGATAAACAGGAGCACACGTGTACCGCGCAATTCGGCGCAATAAGGTCAACAGCTTTCTCATTGTCTTGCTCTTTATCGCGATTATTGCGGGGCTTGGTTGGCTGGCCTCGTATATCTACGGTTCGCCGACGATCGTGATCTTCGTGACCGTATTTGCCTTAGGGTATGCAATCTTTCAATACTTCGCTGCGGGGCGACAAGCCATCTCAATGAGCGGCGCCGTGCGCATCAGTGAAGCCGACAACCCGAGGCTCTATCGCATCGTCGAGAACCTCGCTATTACGACCGGCACTCCGATGCCAGAGGTCTACGTCGTGCACGCCCCCGCGCCGAACGCGTTCGCCACCGGTCGCGACCCTGAGCATGCGATGGTGGCTGCCACCACTGGTCTGCTCGACATGATGACCGACGCTGAGCTCGAGGGTGTCATGGCGCACGAACTCGGACACGTGCGAAACTACGATATTCGCGTCTCGATGATTGTGTACGGCCTGGTGGTTGCTGTCGGCATGATCAGCGACCTGCTCGTACGTATGGCGTTCTTCGGCCGCAACAACAGCAACAACCCGGTCATGCTGGTGCTTGGCCTCGTCGCGATGCTGGTGGCGCCACTCGTAGCGTCTCTCGTGCAGCTCGCGATTTCTCGGCAGCGCGAATACCTGGCCGATGCCACCGGGGCCATGACCACGCGACATCCCGAGGCGCTGGCAAGCGCCCTGCATAAGCTCGGCACGTACGGCAAGCCGATGCAGAAGCAGAACAGCAGCATGGCACATTTGTGGATTGCTGATCCTCTGAAACCGGGACTTATGCAGCGACTGTTCGCTACTCATCCGCCAATTGCCAACCGCATTCATCGCTTGCTCGATATGGGCGATAAGTTCTGAGTAAGGGCTGGTCACTGCTGCTGCTAACCAGCCCAAAGCCAGCTAGGCTATATCGCGGTACTGCAGCGCAGCACGCCGCTGTGCAAACTTGAGCCCGGAGCGATATAGAGTGAGCGATTTTCTTTCAGCACAGACCCGCACAGAGACTGACTCTTTGGGCAGCGTCGAGATTCCTGCGTCAGCATATTGGGGTGTGCACACTGCTCGTGCGCACGAGAACTTTCCGATTGCCAGACGCCCAATCTCGGTATACCCCGACTTTGTGCGTGCATTCGCGTGCGTGAAGCAGGCTGCCGCGCGGGCCAACCTTGAGATTGGTGCGCTCGATGAGCAGCGCGCAACGCTCATCGACCGGGCCTGCGAAGAGATCAAGACTGGCATGCTGATCGACCAGTTTGTCGTGGGCGTCGTGCAAGGTGGCGCCGGTACATCAACCAATATGAACGCCAACGAGGTCATCACGAACCGTGCGCTCGAACTCGCCGGGCACCAAAAGGGTGAGTACGAAGTCATCAACCCGAATGACCACACCAATCACAGCCAGTCGACGAACGACACCTACCCCACTGCGATCAAAATCGCCCTCGCATTCTCTCTGCAAAGTCTGCTCGACGAACTTGGTTTGCTTGCGGCTGCGTTCGAAGCGAAGGGCCGGGAATTCTCGCACATCATTAAGGTCGGTCGCACACAGCTACAAGACGCCGTGCCGATGACGTTGGGCCAAGAGTTCAACGCGTTCGCCGTGACGCTGCGCGAAGACATCGACCGGCTGCGTGAGGCAGTCGGACTGCTCGCCGAGGTGAACATGGGGGCGACTGCCATTGGCACGGGCATCAACGCGCCGAAGGGCTACCGCGAGGCGGTTGTGCGGCATCTGCGTGAGATCACGGGGCTCGAACTCGTGAGCGCGGGCGACCTGATCGAGTCGACCAGTGACACCGGTGTGTTCATTACGTTCTCGGGCGCGCTGAAGCGCAGCGCTCTCAAACTTTCGAAGATCTCGAATGATCTTCGGCTGCTCTCGTCAGGCCCGCAGGCTGGTCTCGGCGAGATCAATTTGCCCGCGCGCCAGGCAGGGTCGTCGATTATGCCCGGCAAGGTCAACCCGGTGATTCCCGAGGCCGTGTCGCAGGTCGCCTATTCGGTTGCCGGCGCCGACGTGACGGTGTCGATGGCTGTCGAGGCTGGCCAGCTGCAGCTGAACGCGTTTGAGCCGATCATTGCGCACTCACTGTTCCAATCGATCACCTGGCTTGAGCGGGCCTGCGCCACGCTGCGCATCAACTGCGTTGAGGGCATCACTGCAAACGAAGATCGCCTCGAAGACATGGTCTCGCGTTCTGTCACGGTGATCACCGCGCTTGCCCCGGTCATTGGTTACGCCTCAGCAGCGAAGCTCGCCAAAGAGGCACTTGCAACGAACGCGAAGGTGTCAGATCTCGTGATCTCTGCGGGGCTGCTTGATGAGCAGCAGCTCGCCGATATCTTGCAGCCGGCCAAGCTCGCGGGTATCGAACCAGAGCCAGCCACCGGCACGATCAGCGTGGTCGCTCAGCCAGAAGACGCCGAGAGCGACTGAACGCCGAGGCTGAGTGAGCGCCGAGAGCGACTGAGCGCCGCGACTGAGTGAACGCCGGGACCGGCTGAGCGCCGACTGACGTTACGCCTCAGCAGCGCCGCACAGGTTGGTGAGCGTGCCGATACCCTCAATCGTCACGGTCACTTCGGTGCCGGGCGTGAGGTACAGCGGCGGTTTGCGCGACCGGCCCGCGCCTCCCGGCGAGCCCGTCGAGATGAGCGTGCCGGGCAGCAGTGTCAGTGACTGCGAGATCGATGAGATGAGCTGCGCGACCGTGCGAATCATGTAACCGGTCGTCGAGTCTTGCACCCGCAGGCCATCGACGTCGGTGGTGAGGTGCAGCGCTTGCGGGTTAGCGATCTCGTCTGCCGTGACCACAACCGGGCCGACAGGGGTGAACCCATCAAATGATTTGCAGCGTGACCATTGCGGCTCGGCAAACTGAATGTTGCGTGCGGTGATGTCGTTGACGACGGTGTACCCGAACACATAGTCGAGGGCCTCTTCGGGGGTGACGTTCTTGGCTGGTGCACCAATAATGACCCCGAGTTCACCCTCGTAATCGACCTCTTCGCTGAGATGCTGCGGCAGTGGCACCTCGGTCTGGTGCCCAGTGAGTGAGTTTGGAAAGAGCGAGAACAGCACGGGGCCAGAATCGTTGTCGAGGTTCAGTTCGCTCGCGTGTTCGTCGTAGTTTAGGCCTACTGCCATCACGATGGGAGGGTCGAGGATCGCTGCCGCGTAGCCGACCTCTGCGAGCGGGGTACCCAACTCTGGTGGTGCGGCAGCGACGGCCTCCCGCACCCGGCTGAGGGCCGTTGGCCCTGCCGCGATGAGATCTTGCAGCGTGAGAAAGCTTTCTCCGAGCGACGCGAGCGGTATCGCTCGGTCGTCAAGTACCGCTACGAGTTCTGCCTGTTGACTCTCTGCCCTGGTCACATGCGCAAATTTCACTCTTCAAGGCTATCGAGAAGTCGGGCGACCTGCTCGTTGGTATTCGACTACCAAATTCAAGATTCGTGGTTGATTACCCACAAAAAGTTGGGGGGCTCTGGCGTCCAGCGGTGCGGGGAAGGGTGGCATGAAATCAGTGTGCTGCTACTCTCACGGCGAACTCACCGCGACGGGGGTGTGAAGTTCGGCCAGAATGGGGGCATGAGTGAATCATCATTGACGAAGCCCGAAATCGAATTTCCAGACGGCCCCGCGCCGGCAGAGCTGCAGATTGTAGATGTCATTGAGGGGAGTGGCGACGAAGCACAGGCGGGCTCAACCGTGAATGTGCACTACCTCGGTGTTGAATTCGAATCTGGCGAAGAGTTCGATAGCTCGTGGTCGCGTGGCGAGTCGATCAACTTTCCATTGCGCTCGCTCATTCAAGGCTGGCAGGTCGGTATCCCCGGCATGAAAGTGGGCGGCCGCCGCAAGCTCATCGTGCCCTCAGCCCAGGCCTACGGCCCCGCAGGTGGGCACCCGCTCGGTGGCAAGACCCTCATCTTTGTGATCGATCTCTTGGGTGTCAGCTAACCGAAACCGTATGCACATCAGATCCCGCTCGCCGCTCGGCGGGCGGGATCTTTGCGTTTGCTGAGAGCTTGCTGAGTGGTAAGTTGCTGTATTACGTGCCTCAATACGGGTGAAGGAGACATCGGTGGCAGAAACTGAGCCGAAGGCTGAGACGACAACGCAATCGGGAACGACAACGGAATCGGGGCAGCCACGCGGCGCCATCGATCGATACTTTGAGATCACCTCTCGGGGCTCAACGGTGGGGCGTGAAGTTCGCGGCGGCATTGTCACGTTCGTGACGATGGCCTACATCGTGATCTTGAACCCGATTATTCTCACGACGACCACCGACGTGGCGGGCAACCAGCTGCAGTTCGGTCAGGTAGGTGCAGTCACTGCGCTGACCGCGGGCGTGATGACGATTCTGTTTGGTGTTGTATCGCGACTGCCGTTCGCGTTCGCCGCGGGCCTCGGCATCAACGCGTTCGTTGCGTTTACCATGGTCGGCCAGGTGACGTGGCCTGAGGCGATGGCGCTCGTCATGATCAACGGTGTGCTGATTGTGATTTTGGCCGCCACGGGTCTTCGACGCATGATCTTTGATGCGGTGCCGATGGAACTCAAAATCGCCATCACGGTGGGCATCGGTCTCTTCATTGCGTTCATTGGCTTCGTGAACTCTGGTTTTGTGACCTCGACGCTCAACCCTTCTCCGCCAGTCGGTCTCGGTATGTTCGGGTCAATCGCGACCGTGCCCACGCTGTTGTTCGTGATCACGCTGCTGATCACCGGCGTGCTGGTCGCACGCAAGGTGCGCGGCGGTCTCTTGATTGGTCTGGTCACCGGCACGGTGCTGGCTGTGATTGCTGAGGCAGTCTTCAAGATTGGCTCGGGCCAAGAGAACCCTGGTGGCTGGGGGCTGACGGTGCCTGCGCTCACGGGCAGCCCGTTCAGCGTTCCTGATTTGAGTCTTGTCGGCGCGGTGAGCTTTGACTTCAGCAAGGTTGGCGCGATCACCGTTGTCATGCTGGTCTTCAGCCTGCTCTTTATGAACTTCTTCGACGCGATGGGCACTTTCACTGGCCTGTCACGCGAAGCAGGCCTGGCCGATAG
>JAAZHL010000397.1 GCA_012510755.1 Leucobacter sp. | reverse complement strand
GTCGTGTGGCCGGTTTCCGGCACTTCGGTTTCTTCTCGGTGGCTGAGCGTTCGACTCATCGAGCCCTAGTTGTCAATGAAGTTGGTGGTCAAGGTGCGGGAGCTGGTGTGCGAGGTCCGCCCTGGCGGTATCCACCCTTTTCGGCGCTTATCGAACAGTTCCTGTGGCGTTTCTTGGTGATTCATATGCCCCACTCCTCACTTACGTCGAGGCCTTACTTTCGCCTGGTGAATAGGCTGAGGACAGGGCGTTGTGCTGTGCGCTCAGTGCGGCTACTATCTGCGCCCAACAGCCTGAATGGTCACGCACCCGAGCGCTCCAGTACCCGAGCGCTCAATCACCCGAACCCTCGAATGGCCGAATGCTTGAGTAGAAACTCGGAGGCGCCGAAGCCGCGTCTGAGGACAACGAAAGTTTGCCGCGCCTACGCCTTCGGAACTGGCGGGCCAAGCCACAGCAGCGTCAAGAAGACGATGATGACAAGCGCGAGACCGACCAACACCGACACGAGTGGTCGGCGCAGCACGAGCGCTTGCAGGTGCTCGAAGAAACCGTGCGGTTCATCACCGCCGGGGCGCAGTCGCCACGGGCCGTCAAGCTTGCCTTTGCGATCGAGCGCAATCTCAAATGGCACCGTCGCAAACGGCACGACCGCGAGCGCGAGCCCCAGCACACCAATCCCAGCCGTCCACCGCTGGTTGACCCAGGTAAACACGGTCACGACGCAATACGAAAGAAACACAAAGCCGTGCAGTCCGCCCGCAATCGACACGGCACCGTCGGTCACACCGGTCGCGCGCAGAATGAGTGCGGTGATGAGCCCGGCCCACGTGAAGGCTTCGGCTGTGGCGAACGTGCGAAACAGAATGCGCGGGGTCATGGGGCCTCTCTGGCTGATGCTTGCCTCACTTAACCTAACCGACGTGGGGTGGCGGCGGCTGAGTGTCGCCCGAATCGGCGTCGGTTGCAGGGGCGAGGATCAGCGCGAAGCGCCTATCGCTTCGCGCGCCCCGGCCGTACTTTTCGGTAGGGGTGGTCGTCAACCCGTGAGGTGGCTTCACTGATCAGTTGTTCGTAGCTGCGTGAGCGGCGGGCGAGACCCATGATGCGCTTCGTTGTGCGTGCGGCTGCCCGCAGGTTCATGGGGCGGCCTTCGATGCCGTACAGCAGCCGCGCCCACTCGGGGAGCAGTGACAGCACCCCGTCGCTTACGATGATGATGCTCCACGCGGCGATTTGGGTTTCCCTTGAACGAGGGCTTGCGCAACGTGCGGGTGACCTCGGCGGCCTCAATCGACAGCGACAGCCAGCTGCGCTGTTCGTCGATGTAGCGCTCGAGATCTGCCATGTTTGTCGGCAACAGTGACTCGTCTTCGATGCCGATGAGGCGGGCGGCCTCAAGCTGCTCAACGATAAACCGATCTTGCTCGCTGGCAGTGAGATCGACACCGAACGCGTTGCTTGCCTGTATGAGGGCGAACACAAACGTGTTGTGCGTCCACGCCAACCACTCGGGGTTGTCGGCGCGAAGCTCTTGGCCGGTATGCGGGTCTGGCCACACGGCGTGCGCATGCATGCGGCGCACGTTCTCGGCGGCGGCCTCGGCGTGTGCCTTGTCGCCAAAGACCACGGTGTCGAAGTATCTGCCGGTGCGCTCGTCGCGACCTGCACTGTCGGCGTGCGAGGCGGTGGTGTTGTAGAAGACGCGCATCATGTAGGGGTTCAGCGCCTGCAAGAGCAACGCGGCCATGCCACCGAGTTTCGAAACAGGGTCAGCGAACACGCGCCAAGACACGCTGCCTGGCCCAAAGTAGCCGTTGTCAGCCCGTGGCAGGTCTCGCACGCGATCGGGAACGTTGCTGGTGTGCGTCATCGGATCCTCGTTCTCCAAAAACTTTCGTTGTACTTAGTCCAAGAGTAGACTAAGTCCATGACCTCGCAAAACGCTACCGGGTTACGAGAAAGAAAGAAGCGCGCAACCACAAATTCAATTGAGCGCGCAGCTGTTTACCTCGCGCTCGAATTGGGCCATGACAATGTGACCGTGGCAGGTATTTGTGAACGCGCCGACGTGTCTCGCAGCACCTTTTTTAACCACATGCCCACGCGGGAATCAGCGATGTTCGGGCGCCCGATCGCGCTCGCCGACGCAGCAAGCGTTGAGGCGGTGCTTGCCGGATCGATCGACGTGCCAATCACTACGGCCTTGCTGCGCATCATATTTCTGTCGGTTGGCGACACGCTGGTCAACCCCGAAGTGGCCGCCGCCAGGCTGCGCCTCGCGAAGACGCAACCCGAGACCGAACTGCCCATCTCGGCACCAATCACTGCGCTGCTCTACGAACTCACCCACTTTCTGACCGACTGGCTCGAGCGACACCCTGAACGTCGTGCCCTGCCCGAGATTTCCGCAGAGCGAGAGGCTGCCGGTCTCGTGCTGCTCACTGGGGCGGGCTTTCGCGCAATCATCGCCGAGATGTCCGGTAGCGCTGGCGAAGGGCGCAAGGGTCGCGAGGGTGGCGAAGGCAGCGGCGGCAGTGACGGCCGCAACGACGGCAGCTCCGCCAGCGAGGCCGACGAAGAAGCACAAGATGTCGAAGTCTCAGAGGCCGCATTTGAAGCTGCAATAGACGAAATTCGCGCGCTCGCGACAGTGCGGCGCAGCGTCAACTCGAAAGGTGCAACGGCATGACCGCACACACAGGCGCTCAGGGGGTGCCCGCGCAGTGGGCAGCGCTCGAACAGCGACAGGTGCCCGCTTGGTTTCATGATGCAAAGCTCGGCATCTTCGTGCACTGGGGGCTCTATTCGGTGCCCGCATGGGCTCCGCGAGTTGACCACATCAACGCGATCATCGCCAAACGCGGTGCCCACGGCCTCTACCGCGCAAACCCCTATTCGGAGTGGTATCTCAACAGCTACCGTGTGCCCGGCAGCCCGTCTGCCAAGCATCACCGTGACACCTATGGCGATCTGAACTACTACGAATTTGCGAAAGAGTTCAACACCGAAGCTGCACAGGCAGACCTGGCCGGCTTCGCCCGAAACATGCGGGCGGCCGGGGCAGAGTACGTGGTGCTGACCTCAAAACACCATGACGGTTTTACGCTGTGGCCGAGTGAAGTGGCGCACCCGCAGGGTCGTGCGCTGCACGCGCAGCGAGACCTGGTCGGCGAGTTGGGTGAGGCGGTGCGAACCGAGGGTATGCGCATGGGGCTCTACTACTCGGGCGGGTACGACTGGTCGGTGCACGACGTGGTGCTGCGACGGCTCGCCGACGCGCTGTTGGCGATGCCGCCGCAACCGGCGTACGAACGCTATGCCACCGCGCATGTTCGCGAACTCATCGAACGCTACCGCCCGAGCGTGCTTTGGAACGACATTGGTTGGCCTGGCGGCGGCGACCTGTCAGCGCTGTTCACTGCGTACTATGAGGCGGTGCCAGATGGGGTGGTGAACGACCGCTGGAGTGAAAGCCCCACTCGCCGCGGGCCGCTCAACACCTTGGCGACGCGGGTGGGTGGGCGGCTGATCGAGCTGCTGTGGCCCCTCGTGCCGCGCTCGCTCAAGAAGGTGGGTTTTCCACTACCTCGGCATTCTGACTTCGCGACACCCGAATATCAGACATTTGATGAGGTACGTGACGACAAGTGGGAGCAAACGCGAGGCATCGGGCATTCGTTCGCGCACAATCGAAATGAGCACGCAGAAGACATGATTGAGATCGAGGATCTCATTCACGGTTTCGTGGACGTCGTAAGCAAGAACGGCAACGTGTTGCTCGGTGTCGGCCCGGCGGCCGACGGCACGATTCCCGAACCGCAGCAGCGAGTGCTTGACGGGCTTGGCGCCTGGCTGCGGGTGAATGGTGAGGCGATCAAGTCGACCCGCCCGTGGCACGTTGCCGAAGGGCGCACAGATCGCGGTACAGCACTGCGGCTCACTCAATCTCGCGGCGCGGTCAACGCCATCATGCTCGATCGTGCCCCCGTAGCCGGCCAACATGTACTCGAACAGTTCACGACCTCGACGTTGCCGCGCAAGGTGGAGGTGCTTGGCTGTGGTGAGGTGCCCTATCGACTTGTCGACGGACGGCTCGCCGTTGACTTGCCTGAGCGCCTGCCAGATTCGCCCGCGCACACCGTGCGGGTGACGGGTTCGTGCCCTTGAATACGAGGTGTCGCGAGAGCACGAAACAGCTACCCCTGCGAGCATTGATTTCTTAGGTGTGGCTGCCCTAACCTGCCTCTGATCTGGAATTTAGCCAAGCCTAAACTTGCTTGCGAATAAAACTCAGAAGCGTATCGTTGTAACCACGAGAGGCGAAAACGCCAAGCCTCGCTCGAAACCCGAGCGCTGGCGCCGCCTGAGATGGGAGAAGAAAGTGACTACCAAGGAACTGCAAGTGCCCGCCGCGAAAGACACCCTGAACCGTGCTAGCGGTGTCGAGAAGCACCTCACCCCGGTGCTGCACGACCTGATCGCTCTCGCGGTCAACGCAAAGCAAGCGCACTGGCATGTGCGGGGCGCCAACTTCATGGGTGTCCACGAGTTCTTGGACGAAGTCGTTGCACACGCCAATGATGCCGCTGATGAGGTCGCAGAGCGTGTCGTCGCCCTGGGTCTGCCCGTCGACGGTCGCATTGGTACGGTTGCGAAGCGTACAAGCAACCCCGAGATGAGCCCCGGCTTTCAGCAGTCCAAAATCACCGTGGCCGAAGTTGTCGCGCAGCTCGATGCAACACTCGACACCGTGAAGGCGGCAGTGAAGTCACTTGACGACATTGACCTCGTGAGCCAAGACATTGTGATTGCGATTGCTCAGCAGCTCGACAAAGACCGCTGGTTCTTGTTCTCGCACTACGCAGAATAAATCAAGAGCTACCCACAAACCTATTTCTGGGGTGAGTGCCACCTCTTTGGTGAGCACTCGCCCCAGTGTGTTTTCACGGCAGCACCGTGGCGCGTCAGTACCGAGGTTCTTGTCACCCGGGCACAGGGCACGGTACGGCACAAACAGGTAAGGTTGCCATATGGCTGATTCTTCGTTTGATGTGGTGAGCAAGCTCGACTCGATGGAGATCGACAACGCGGTCAACCAGGCGCGCAAAGAAATTGAACAGCGCTATGACTTTAAGGGTGTGGGCGCTGAGGTTCAGCTCACCGACAAAGTGGTGTTGTTGAAAGCGAGCTCTGAAGAGCGCGTGAACGCAGTGCTCGACGTACTGCAGTCGAAGTTCATTAAGCGCGGCATGTCTTTGAAAGCTCTTGACGCGGGCGACCCATACCCGAGTGGCAAGGAATACCGCATCGAGGTGAAGCTGAAAGAGGGCATCGACCAGGCCACCGCGAAAACGCTCAACAAGCTCATCCGTGATGAGGGGCCAAAGAGCGTCAAGTCGCAGATTCAAGGCGACGAATTGCGCGTGAGCTCAAAGAGCCGTGATGACCTGCAGACCACGATCGCGCTGCTCAAAGATGCTGATGTCGAGGTGGCACTTCAGTTCATCAACTTTCGTTGACCCTCTGAAGGCCTCGTCTGTTCGCGGCCAAATAGTGGCGCGTGCAGCGTGTTCAAGGGTGTTCGCAGTTGCTCGCCAACATGTGCGTTACGGTTGCACCCATGCCGAAACCCGGGAAAAGTCTGTCGTCAGCTGCCGTCCAGTAGACTAGGGCAGTAACTGCCTGCCAGTAATAAGGAGGGGCTGAAATGCCCGCAGTGCTGATCACCGGCGCCCAGTGGGGCGATGAAGGTAAGGGGCGCGCGACCGACCTGCTCGGTAGCCGCGTCGACTACGTCGTGAAGTTCAACGGCGGCAACAACGCAGGGCACACCGTTGTCG
>JAAZHL010000450.1 GCA_012510755.1 Leucobacter sp. | reverse complement strand
GTCTTACCCTCGCACTACAACATACAAGGATCATAGCGCTGTCTGGTTTGATCACCGGCATATCCGCGACATTGTCGATGGCTTCAAGTGAATATCTTTCATCGCGATCCGAAGGTAATCCGAATGCCGTGAAAAGTGGTTTATACACTGGAGCCGTGTATCTACTCACTGTCGCGCTATTAGTTCTTCCCTATCTGCTGCTTCCCGTAGAAGGGTATTTCATCGCCCTGGCAATAATGCTCGGTGCGGTAATCCTGATAATGCTTGGATTCACCTATTACATTTCGGTAGCCAAAGATGTCCCGTTTCTAAAACGCTTCGGGGAGATGGCCGGAATAAGTCTGGCGGTAGCGGGCCTTTCATTCCTTATCGGAATCGCGGTTAAACATTTTCTAGGAATAGAAATCTAGATCGCAGGAGGATGGTGTGCGGTACATAACCATTGGAAAAGAAGAAATGCCGTATTCGCGATTTGCACTCGGATCAACCTATTTCGGTACGGAAATTGACGAAAGCACAGTCTATGCGATGATCGATCGCTTTATCGAGCTTGGAGGGACGACGATCGATACGGCACGAGTGTACGGACAGGACGGTCCCGGAAAAAGATCAGCGAGCGAAGAGGTAATAGGAGCATATCTAAGCTCTACGGGAGTACGTGAACACATGGCAATCGTTACCAAAGGATCCCATCCGGATGGTAATTAGAAGTCTAGGATTACCCTGAAGGATGTGCTATCCGATGTACAACAGAGCTTCGAAGCGTTACGTTGCACGTATGTTGACCTCTATTTCCTTCACCGTGATGACCCGATGATGCCGGTAGATGAAATCGTTGACATCGTGAATGAATCATGTTCATCGGACATGGTGAAAAACATTGGTGTTTCAAACTGGGATGTAAAGCGAATCCAACAAGCCAATACATATGCTGAAAAACATAAGAGAAGGCCGTTTGTCGCCAGTGAAATCCAATGGAGTCTTGCGACTTGCACACCGAGAGCCTATGGCGACACTACGGTGGCTTGCATGGATGACATCTCTTTCGAGTGGTATGGACATCATGATTTCCCGGTGTTTGCATTCTCATCACAGGCAAAAGGATTGTTCTCCAAAGCCATCAATCAGGGATATGAAGCTCTTAATGAGAAAAGCAGAATACGGTTTTTAACGAATGAAAATCGTTTGAGGATCGAACGTGTTCGCCAGTTGTGTGACGCGCTTTCCCTGCCGGTTACCCCGACGATTCTTTCGTATATCACGAGCCAACGCTTTCCGACGGTTGCGATAGTCGGATGCACGCATCCGGGACAATTAGAAGATTCATTGGCAGACCCTGATCTGGTCCTCGATAACAATACGCTTACATATTTGTTTAATGGAGGTTCGCGACATGCAACATGAAGTGACCGCAGCACAACAACTTTTAAGCAAAAAAGGCACGATCGTTGAAGAAGGATGGGCGAGAAGACCACTTTGGAAGTATGATCGTAAAGAAATCAAGGCTTCGGCGTTGAAGATCAAAGAGTGGGATTATTATGCTGTGATGTCCCATGAACACACATTTTGTCTCACCGCAACCATAGCGGATTTGGGGTAGGCAGGACCTGTC
>JAAZHL010000396.1 GCA_012510755.1 Leucobacter sp. | reverse complement strand
CGCCCGCGAAGAGTTCTGGGTGGCGGTCGACGAGGTAGTGCGAGCCATAGATGCCGCCGTTTTCTTCGTCAGCAAAGAAGGCGAGGATCAGTTCACGCCGCGGCCGCTCGCCCGCACGCAGCAGTTCGGCCACTGCGGTGAGCATCATGGCGCACATGTCTTTCATGTCGACCGCGCCACGGCCCCACAGCATGCCGTCTTTGATTTCGCCGGCGAAGGGGTCAACGCTCCAGTTGGCTGCGTCGGCGGGCACCACGTCGAGGTGCCCGTGCAGCACGAGGGCGGGCAACGTCGGGTCGGCGCCCTCGACTCTGGCGATCACGCTCGCACGGCCGGGCGCAGACTCGATCACCTGTGGCGTGAGCCCCAGGTCGCGAAGGTAGGCCTCAACGTAGGCAGCCGCCTCTGTTTCTGGGTTTGCATCGCCACCGCCTCGGTTTGAGGTGTCAAAACGTATCAAGTCCCGTGCGATGCGGGCAGTCTCAGATAGCGGCTGCACGTATACCTATTTCTCTTCTGCGTTGGTGTCTTTGGTGTCTTCGTCGGCGTCGTTGCGGTTGTCGGTTTCAGCCTTCGTCGGCTGTCTCAGTCTTCGTCAGCTTCTGCGACTTCTTCAGCGTCGTCGTCTGCTTCGTCGACGTGTTCGTGGCCTGAGCGAATGTGTGTCGCTGGCCCCAGATGCGAGGCACCGCCTTCGCCAACCCAACCGTCGCCCGGCGTTTTTGCCGGGTCAGATTGATGGTCTGATGTCGCCGATTTGTTCTGCTCGTCCATGCCATCACCTCCCTGAGCTCGTTAATTACAGGCTACGCGTCTCGGGTGTCGAATGCGACCCCCAGGGCTCGCTGTGTGCCGATTCGTCAGGCCGCTCGATCCGTGCTAAGTTATTCTCTGTTCGACGCAAAGCTGCGCTGAATGATTCGCGCGGGTGGCGGAATGGCAGACGCGCTAGCTTGAGGTGCTAGTGCCCGTATTAGGGCGTGGGGGTTCAAGTCCCCCTCCGCGCACGCGAATCGAATAGCCTCTGATCTGGTGGTACCACCAAGCATCAGGGGCTATTTGCGTTGCAGGGGGCTATCGGCATGGACGTGTGGGCCGGGTGTGCCACCCTCTTCCTGCTCAGCCGTTGCGTAGCCAGCGGCTGGGTTATAGGGGGCATGCCAGGCAAGCCAGGCCAGTGGTCCAGGGCCCCATCCCCGAATAACTGATAACGACAAAAGCGTTTTTTATCAGTTACGGCAATAAGTGATAAAATTTATTGAAGCACTTATCACTTAGGAGTACCGTGACTGACGCTACGAGTGCAGCCGAACCAGCGAACACCGCTGCATCGTGGCCTGCGCTCGCATACGAAGAGCAGTTCTGGGACAGTAAATCCCTGGCAACATTCGGCCCTGCGGCTACTCGTGTTTCTCAGCATCGTAGAACTTACAAAAGTTCTGTGCCGCCGATGATCGCCGGCTTGAACCCCGTCGCCTCTCAGGAAGCCGAGGAGCTTGCCCGGGAAGCCGAATTTGCACTTCGAGATTTCGACTCAGTGCATGGCAAAAGGATGCAGCAGTTCGCACCAATATTGCTGCGCTCAGAGGCAGCCGCCTCTTCGCAGATTGAAAACCTCAGCGCATCCGCAAGGCAGATTTTTACTGCTGAAGTCGGCGGTAAAGGTAAGCGCAATGCCTCCCAGATCGTGGCGAACACGCGCAGCATGGAGGTCGCCATACGTCTTGCCGATGACATCAGCATAGATTCGATCCGCAAGATGCATCGAGTGCTGATGTACGACGAGCCAAGACACACGCCAGGTGAGCTGCGAACTGAGGCCGTATGGATTGGCAGAAACGCTGAAAGTCCAATTGATGCCGTATTTGTTGCACCTGCACATGAGCGACTAAACGGGCTGTTAGAGGACATGTGCAGCTTTGCTCAGAGAGGTGACGTGAACTCGCTCAACCAAATTGCTGTCACCCACGCCCAGTTTGAAACGATCCACCCGTTCACTGACGGTAACGGACGAACCGGCCGGGCATTGGCGCAGTCAATGTTGAGGCGCAGAAAACTCACGCGCAATGTAGCTGTTCCGGTTTCCGCTGGGCTGTTAGTGAATGTAGCGAGCTACCATGATGCGCTCACGGCTTACCGCGAAGGCGACGTTACACCGATCATTCAAAGTTTCGCGGTGGCGGCACTTCGCGCGATTCCAAACGGGCAAAAACTCATCGCCGATATCGACGAGGTCAAAGAGAGGTGGCACAGTATCATCAAGCCCCGCGCAAAGAGTGCGAAGGCCCAAATTTTTGCGTACGCACTTAAGCGCCCTGTCTTCACAGCCGAGATGGCCGCAGAGCATGCCGGTATCGCGGTGCAGAACGTTTATCGTGACTTGAAGTCAATGCAAGATCAGGGTTACCTCACTATCAGTGTCGAGCATCAGGGCCCCACTATTTGGCGACAAGCTGATGTCTTGAAAGCGATGGACGAGTTCGCAAAACGAGCGGGTAAAAGAACCCTATAAGCGCGTGAACGGAGCATGGCTTGTTGCATTGAGCGTTGCCATTGCGAGGTGCGGCGGCTCGACGGCGGCAGCACGACTGGCTGAGATCTAACGGAATGAGCAGCCCTTCCAAAACAATATATTCCGATCAGCTGTGCCAAATGAGATTGCTCAAGCATGGTCGAGTACGTACCCTAAGAGAGCGCGTGCCCATCAGAGGCCGCCTACAAACCACGTCGGCGATCGACTTTTGTTTAAATCGCTGCGATGCAGAGGGAAACAGTGAAGGCAATCAAGACAGGGAACTCAATGAAGAGAAGTATTCGATTCTCAGTGGCTGCAGCAGCAGCTGCAGCATTGGTGATCGCTCCGGCAGCGGCAGCGTCAGCCCTACCCATCGAATCGTCAGGTCCACTCGTCAGAATTGATATTTCCGACACACTGAACTGTGCAGTAAACCACGCCGGTGACTCCGCGGGCGAGTTCTTTTTTGACACTGCCTGTGGCACATTTGCAGCCGTCGGCGGTGAACTGTATGGCCCGAGCTATGTACCTGCTGGCCCTGGCTCGCAGACCGCATGGACTCCAGTGAGCCAGAATCTGACCGGCACAGGCGCCGGCACTGATCCGTTCCAGATTGTCACAGAGGTGACCGGTGGAGTGCTGAGCATCACACAGACGGATTCCTATGTTGAAGGTGACCACCACTACTACACCACGTCTCTGGTGACAAATAATGGCACCGACCCGGTAGAGGTCACTCTGTACCACGCGGCAGACTGCTACTTGGGCAATGACGATTCAGGCTTTGGTGCATTCGATGCCGCCACAGGTGCGGTCAGTTGCGTGGCGCCAGACAGCGAGGGCAACCCCTCAGCTGCCAGCCGCATCGAGCAGTTCATTCCGACCACCATTGGCAGCAACTATATCTACAGTGGGTTCTCGCAAGTCTGGAGCGCGGTTGTGTCAATGCAGCCATTTCCTGACACCCTCAGCAACCCAGATACGCGTCGAGATAACGGCATGGGCTTGAGCTGGACGGTGACGATCCCCGCAGGTGAATCGGTGTCACTGTCTATGTAGACTAGCTTTTCGCCGTTCGACGTGACGCCGCTCACTACGAGCCTCGCGATCGCACCTTCTTCGATTGTCGCCGACGCTGAGACCACAGTGACGGCGCGAATCGAGAACACGAACGACGACGCGCAAGACCTCAGCACCGTGACTATTGCGTTGCCAGCTGGTGTCACCTACGTTGCCGGTTCGACGGTGGGCTTGCCTGAGCCGACGGTAGGCGCGACAGGGCTGGTCTTCGATGGAACCGGTGTCGAGATCGCAGCCGACGGCGCTCTGCAGTTCACATTCAAGGTCACCTCATCGGTGGCGGGTGTGCACACGCTCAACCTGTCAGCCGTCGTTGAGAGTCGTGTCGATGTGACGCCGTCGAGTGCACAGCTGACCGTTGGCGCGCCAGAACTACCGATAGTGTCTACCTTCGATCCCGGGACCGTGACGGCGGGCGATCGCAGCACCCTCGTCGCGGGCGTGCTCAACGAGCACGACGTTGACTTCACACTCGATGAGCTCGTTGTGACTCTGCCCGCGGGCGCCACCTATGTTGCCGGGTCGGCAGACGGCCTTCCTGAGCCGACTATGAGTGGCAGCACTTTGGTGTTCGCTGGCCCGATTCTCGTTGAGGCTGACAGCCTGCTTCCGTTCATCATCGAGGTCAACACGACCGCACCTGGTGCGCTTGTCTTCACCCTTGCTGGTACCGCAGCGGGCGCCAACGTGCTCAATTCGCAGGCGACGTTGAACGTTGAGGCCGTACTGGCGAAGAAGGACCCGTCTGAGCTCGCGCAAACCGGTGCCGATGGGTCGAACGCAATGGCGCTTGGTGCCATTGCTGGTGTGCTGTTGCTCGGTTCCGCAGTCGCAGTTAGCGCCGCTACATTGCGCCGCAACGCACTGAAGTAGGTCCAACAGGGCATCGCCCTTAGGGGCAGCAGAAAAGGGAGCAGTTCACATTGAACTGCTCCCTTTTCGCACTCCCCGGCACCGTTTTGAGCGATGGGTCATTGTGGCTGGGTGGCATGCCAAGACGCGACCACTACGGCGCCCGCGTAACGCGCACTCCCCCTCCCATGTCGTGAAATCACTTCTTGCGAGTTGCAGAAT
>JAAZHL010000395.1 GCA_012510755.1 Leucobacter sp. | reverse complement strand
TTGTAGTACTCTGCTGTGAGTGGTGCGAAGATGCCCACCCCCCACCGTGCAAAGGAACTGCAGATGAGCTATCGAGTCATTCAATGGGCGACAGGTGCGATGGGCACGGCTGTCCTACGCACCCTGCTCGATGATGGTCGCATGAACGTGGTCGGAGCGTTCGTGTACAGCGACAAGAAGGCGGGCACTGACGTCGGAACGCTCGCGAGGCGGCCCGACACCGGTGTCGCCGCGACCAACAATGTCGACGAGATTCTCGCTCTTGAAGCCGACGTTGTGGTGCATGCGGCTCGGCTCGGAGTGTACGGGTCGCATGACGCAGAGATCATTCAACTGCTCGAGTCAGGCAAGAACGTGCTGAGCATCAACGGTTATAGCAACCCCGCATGGCGACGGGACGAGCGATATGAACGACTCGAAGCCGCATGTCAGCGGGGTGGCACAACACTCATGGGCGTTGGCCTGAACCCCGGCTTTATCGGTGAACAGGCGGCCGTGCTGGCCTCGGGTCTGAGCACAAATATCGAACGCATCGAGATTTCTGAGGCGGCAGACGCCAGGCTAGTGCAAGACCCCGACTACTTTTTTGGCGCGCTCGGTTTTGGGTCGGCGCTTGACGACACACGCTTGACTGATCCAGGTTCTGGCCCTGCAGCTGCGCTCAACGGAATGTACGAAGAGACGCTCGCCACAATTGCCAGGCACCTCGGAGCGTCGCTTGACGCGGTTGAAACTGAGCATGTGATGCACCCGGCGCTGAGTGATATTGAGGTGAGCGCCGGCACAGTTCGCGCTGGATCCGTCGGGCATACCCAGTGGCAATGGCATGGCATTGTGGGTGGCGAGCGCCTGATCACAATGACGATTCATTGGTTCGTCGAAACCGCACATTTGCCCGAGAGCGCACACGACCTCTGGCATGTCAAAGTCACCGGCCAGCCCGGCGTTGACATGCGCATCGATCTGTCGAAACACGCCGCTGATCGCAGCCGCATGGGTGCCGAACAGTATGCGCTCGGGGCGCAGGTGCTGCACGCAATCCCGCTTGTGGTGCGCGCGCCGGCAGGGGTGCTGATGCACCCGCCGGTTATCCCCGCGAACCTGCCAGCGTCATAAACCGAGATGCCGCTGCGCGGTATTCAACCTCTAGCTGATCAACAATTGCCGCAGTGGGTTCAACTGATCGAATCAACTGGAGTCCTTGCCCAGCTGCCCAAATATCCTTCCAGCGCTTGCCCGACGTTTCGGTCGCATTGTAATCACGTTCAGTTGGCGCCGTCGGTGCGGCATCGGGGTCGATACCATTCGCGAGCAGGCTTGGTCGCAGCCAAGAGGCTGGCGTGCCGGTTACCCGATCGGTGACTACAAGGTCATCAGGACCATGATCAATGACCATTTGCTTGTACTCTACGGGCGCGAGGCTCTCATCAGTCACAAGAAATCTAGTGCCCATGTAGACCAAGTCCGCACCTGCCGCGATAGCCCCAGCCACACCGGCGCCGTTGGTGACTCCGCCGCCAATCGTGATGATCCCATCGAAGAACTCACGCACCGCAGAGGTGAAGGCGAACGGCGAGAGGTGGCCCGTGTGCCCACCGGCGCCCGCAGAAATGCACGCGAGGCCATCGACGCCAGCTTCGACAGCCTTGCGTGCGAGCTTGATCGAGACCACATCTGCGATCACCGTGCCACCGTATGACTTCACGACGTCCATCACTGGCCGAGGTGAGCCAAGTGCGGTAATCACCACGTCAGGTTGATACTTCGCCACGAGCTCAAGGTCTGCGGCCAAACGCTGATTGCTGCGGTGAGTGATGAGGTTCACCGCCCAAGGCGCGTGGGCGGTGTCTCTTAGCCCATGCTGAATCTTGCCCATCCACTCGTCAAGCTCCCCAACGGTGCGACAGTTGGGGGTCGGAAACGAGCCGATAATACCCGACTTGCTGGCAGCGATCACGAGCTCAGGGCTTGAGATGAG
Source organism: Leucobacter sp. (assembly GCA_012510755.1). Classification (GTDB taxonomy): domain Bacteria; phylum Actinomycetota; class Actinomycetes; order Actinomycetales; family Microbacteriaceae; genus Leucobacter. Next base: position 1,385 of record JAAZHL010000395.1, on the reverse strand, counting down.
GAACATAGGCGCTGCAACGACCGGAAGGCGAAGGCGCGAGAGGAGTTCTGTCATTGAGGGGTGTTCTTTCGTGAAGGAAGGGGCGGAAAAACTGCGGGGCGACGCTCAACGAGGCTGGCAACCCCTTCAGCGAAATCGGGCGAGGCGAGCACACTGTCGAGTGACTCATCGACTGACGTCACAGCCTCAACGATGCGCTCTAGCCAGGGTGCGAGCAAATGGGCTTTGATCGACGCCATTGAAGACGGCGCCGAGGTTGCAGCCAGGTCTGCCGCGAGATTGAGCGCACGTTCAAGTGGGTGCTCGTCGGAGTAATGAACCAGGCCAAGACTTGCTGCTTCTTCGCCAGAAAATGTGCGTGCAGTCAACAACAAATCAGTTGCGACCGCATATCCGGCACAGCGCTCAAGCAGCACCGCCATGCCGTGCATGGGCGGCAGCGCACGTCGGGCAAACGCAGTGGTGAAGCGAGTGTCGGGTGCTGCAACGCGCAGGTCGCACAGCAGTGCCTGTGCCAGGCCGACGCCAGCGCACATGCCTTCGATTGCGGCGATGATCGGCTTTGAGACAGTCGCTGCGAACCATTCAGGCTGGCTGATCGTGGCCATCTCAGGGTTAGTCGTTCCGGTATCAGAGTATGTCTGTAACGCCTGCGAATCGGCGCCAGGGCAAAAGTTGCCGTTTGCGCCGGTTACAACAATGGCCCGTACGCTCTCGTCGTCATCGAGTTCTTCGAGCGTGTCGAAGTACGCACGTTGCAACGGGACGGTCCACGCATTGCGGCGCTCAGGGCGATTCAAGGTCACCGTCGCAACGGCGTCGCGATCACGAGAGACCAAGATCAGTGGCTGATTCGTCATGTCACTCCCTTTCTATCGTGTAGTCTCGCACATTTGAATGCTAAGAGTATGAAACCAAAGAAGTGCAGCAAAATGCAATAGCTAGAACAATTTTCGTTTTGAGTCACTGTTGATCTAGTAGTTTCTCGGCCTTGTCCCTATACTTCTCAGCATGAAGCTTTTCAGTGAAGAAGAGCAGCTTCTCTTAAAAGAAGAGGGCTGGTGGAGTGACGTAACGTGGCGCAGCTTGTTGGCGTCGGCCGTGGCACGCGTGCCTGAACGCACGGCCGTGATTGATCCGTTCTACCGTGAGAATGTCATGCCGGGTGAACCAAGGGAGCTTACCTGGGCGCAGCTTGAACGGGCGTCGCGCGCCGTCGCGACCTCGCTCGCTGCTGCGGGTGTGACGCGAGGTTCAGTGGTCGGCATCCAGCTGCCGAACGTGGTGGAGTTACCGACGACGATGATCGCGATTGCGAGACTTGGTGCGGGCGTGTGCCCATTTCCCGTGCAAAATCGGCGACATGAGCTCGAAACGATGTGCAC
>JAAZHL010000394.1 GCA_012510755.1 Leucobacter sp. | reverse complement strand
GTCTCGTGGAGCGCACACGGCGCACCCTCGTGGGGTCGTCTCGACAGTGGTGAACTACAGCAGACCCTCGAAACGACCAAGGGCACAGCAAACGTGTTTGAGACGTCGGGCGGCGGCTCAGACGACGGCGAACCTTCAACAGGCCCTGGTGGCCCCGGTGACGGTGAATCGGGCACCCACGCAAGCGGACTGCGCCTCAACGAGATCATCTATGACAAGGCTTCGGGGTACGAACCCGACCAGGTTGAACTCATCAACACAGGTGCAACGGCAGTCACGCTCAACGGCTGGAGCGTCGCCGACGACAAAAAAGAGCCAGAGACGCTGCCAGACGGCATCACCGTCGAACCCGGCGCCTTCTTCGTGCTGCTCAACGGCACACACTTCAGCTTCGGGCTGGGCAAAGGTGACGCCTTCTACCTGTATGACGCGGCCGGTGCAGAGGTTGACGGCTACGAATACGTGAATACCGCGCCGCTGGCCACATGGGCACGCTGCACCGACGGTGTCGGTGACTGGCAGCACGCAACGGTTGTCACTCCTGGCGCGCCAAACGTCTGTGCGGCAGCAGAGGTGCCCGGTTCAGTCGTGCTGAACGAGGTCGACTCGGGGCCGGCTGATTGGGTGGAACTCTACAACCCCGGCACCGCGGCCTTCGATATCGGCGGCTACGAGCTGCGCGACAACTCGAACGACCACCGGTGGCGCTTTACCACTGGCACCACGATTGCGGCGGGTGAGTTCAAGGTCGTCGACGCTGACAGCATCGGCTTGGCCTACAATGACGTGACCGACACGTGGAGTGAGGTCAAGTTCAGCGAGCCAATCGGCATCGGCAGCGCCGACGAAATTCGACTGTACAACGCTGCTGGCGAACAGATCGATACAACTGGCGCGTGGACGTCCCACGCGGCCATCGACGGTGACGAAATCCTGGCGACACTCGCACGCTGTGTCGACGGTGTGGGCGCGTTTGAGCTCGCATATGCAACCCCTGGCGCACCCAACAGGTGCGTGCCGCCTGCCGTCGTGATCAACGAAGTCGAGTCAAACGGTGACACGAATGACTGGGTCGAGATCATGAATATCGGTGCAACCCCGGTAGACATTTCGGGCTGGACCATCATGGACAACGACCCGGTCGGTCACGCGAACGATGTCACCCCGCTCGCTGCGGGCACGATTCTCGCACCAGGCGCATTCTTCGTGTTCGAAGAGCTACGTCACTTTGGCTTTGGACTTGGTGCCAACGATCAGGCCATCCTGCGCAATGCCGCCGGGCAGGTCGTCGATGAGCACATCTGGGCGGGGCACGCCAAGGGCGTGTACGCGCGTTGCGTCGATGGCACCGGTGAGTTTCGTGACCTTGAGGTCTCTACCAAGGGCCTCGAAAACGCCTGTGGCAACCCGGTGCGCATCAACGAAGTGGTGACCAACCCGGTCGACTGGATTGAGCTCGTGAACCCCACCGGCCAGCCCATCGACGTGTCGGGAATCATCGTGAAAGATGATGACGACTCACACGCATACGTGATTCCAGCAGGAACTGAGATCGCTGCTGGCGGCTACTTCGTCATCGAGGCCGACGAACTCGGGTTTGGACTGGGCAAGGCAGATCAGGTGCGGCTCTTCGAGGGTGAGAACCTGATTGGCTCGACCAGCTGGGGCCCAGACCACCCGCTGCCAAGCTGGGGGCGGTGCCCTGATGTGACCGGCCCCTTTGCGGTGACCGCCACAGCGACCAAGGGTGAACCAAACTTCTGTGAGGGCGAGTTCATTGCTGGGTCATGGCCAGGCGCCACCGACACGCTCGAGATTGACCAGAGCCCGATGTTCTTAAGCGACAGCTCGGGCCTAGATACGCAATCGACCAGCGAAGGTGACTTCTTGTGGGCCGTTGACAACGGCACCGGCACCTTCTGGAAGCTCGCTGTGAGCCCCGGCGGCGCGGTAGCGTTCGCCGATGGTTGGGCAACAGGCAAGCGCGCCCGCTTTCAGAAAGATGCCGCGAACCCCGCCGCAGCTGGCCCTGACGCAGAGGGCATCACGATCGCAGACGACGGGTTCGTGTACCTGGCTGTCGAGCGAGACAACAGCGCTAAGGGCGTGAACTACAACGTCGTGATGCAGCTCGACCCGAACGAGGCTGGTCCTGACGTGGTTGCTTCACAAGAGTGGAACCTCACCAACGTGCTGCCGGCCGTGGGCGCAAACCTCGGCCTCGAAGCAATCGAGTGGGTCGCCGATGCTGAACTCGCTGGCAAACTGTGGGACGACAACACGAAAGCTCCGTACGACCCAGCGAATTACGCAGGTCACGGTAGTGGGCTCTTCTTCGTGGGCATCGAGGATCGCGGCCAGCTCTTTGCCGTAGCGCTCTTGCCTGGCGGTGAAGCAGAAATTGTTGCCGAACTGACGGCGGGGCTCGGCGGCATCATGGCACTCGACTACGACACCGTGCTCGGGGTGCTGTGGGCGGTATGTGACGACGGTTGCTCGGGCACCCTCGCGCAGATCACTCTCAACGGCAGCGACACCCCCGATGTCGCCCACGTGCTACCTCCTGCAGGTCTGCCGAACATCAACAACGAGGGATTTGCGACGGCCCCCGCTGCTTCGGCGGTCAACGGGCAGCGCCCAGCATGGTGGTTTGCTGACGGCTACGACACCAACTCACTGCGTGTCGGCCAGCTGAGCTTCGCTGGTAGCGGTACCGGCGGCGACGGCGGTGACGGCGGTGCTGAAGGCGGCGGCGGGGCTGACGGGGCAGGCGCAGGCCAGAGCGCCGGGGCCGACCTCGCGAACACCGGTTCGAGCCAATCACCAGCCATGTTGCTGACTGCTGGCTCGCTGCTCGTGCTCGCTGCTGGCGTCGTGCTCGCCACAAGCCGACGCAGGGCGACACAACTGGTATCCGCGGGCGCCTATCGCTAAGGCTCACCGCGCCGCATCGAATCCGACTTCCCCTGCTCACCAACGCAGGGGGTGTCGGCTTGCCGCGGTTAGGCGGGTCTGCCCGTCTCACATCTCGCGGGGAATGCAGCGCACGATAGACTGATAGCTGGCATATTTTTCAATTCAGCAACAGGAGGCGCGCACGTGGCATTGATCGTGCAGAAGTTTGGCGGATCCTCGGTTGCTGATGCTGAAAGCATTATCCGCGTTGCGCGACGTATCATCGACACTCAGCGCGCCGGCAACGAGGTCGTCGTCGTCGTGAGCGCCATGGGCGACACGACGGACGAGCTGCTCGACCTCGCCGAAGCTGTGACCCCAGTGAAGACGCCGCGCGAACTTGACATGCTGCTGACCGCCGGCGAACGCATCTCGATGGCTCTGCTCGCGATGGCGATCAAGGGCATTGGCGGCGACGCGCTTTCGTTCACCGGCAGCCAGGCCGGCATGATTACTACCGCACAGCACGGTGCCGCGAAGATTCTCGACGTCACACCCCAGCGCGTGCGCAAAGCTCTTGACCAGGGCAATATCGCCATCGTGGCAGGGTTTCAAGGGTTCAACCGCGGTACCGGCGACATTACGACGCTCGGCCGCGGCGGCTCAGACACCACCGCTGTTG
>JAAZHL010000052.1 GCA_012510755.1 Leucobacter sp. | reverse complement strand
GGTGAAGGCTCGGCTCGGTCTCTAGCTCTCAGCTGCTGATCAGCGCTCAGACGCTCAGCAGCTTTCTAGATATTGAGTCGAAGCGATAGTCAAGCTTGAAGCGATGAGCCAGTCGCTCAACCGAAGCTGAGCCGCACCTCTTCGTAGCGTTCGGCTGGCACCTGTTTGAGCTTGCCCGCCACTGCATCGAGCTCTCGCATCTCGATGCGATCGCCGCGTAGTCCGGCGAGCATGCCCCATTGACCCTGCAATATCGCGTCAGCGGCAGCTATTCCGGTTCGAGTCGCGAGCACCCGGTCAAAGGCGGTCGGTGTTCCCCCTCGTTGCACATGCCCAAGCACCGTTGCTCGGGTCTCGATGCCCGTGTGCTCTTCAATCAGCGGGGCAAGGGCCTCAGCGACCCCGCCCAGGCGAGGGCGGCCGAAGCCGTCAAGCCCCTCGCGGGTCACCGCCTGATCCTCGCCCTGTAATTTGAAGCCTTCAGCGACGACCACCAGCGATGCCCGACCGCGATTGTGCACGCTATGCACCCACTCGGCAACCTGTGCAAGCGACACCGAGAACTCGGGCAACAGCATTGCATGCGCACCACCGGCCATGCCTGCGTGCAACGCGATCCAGCCCGCATCTCGTCCCATGACCTCGAGAATCATGCACCGGCGATGCGATTCCCCCGTCGTGCGCAGCCGGTCGATTGCCTCAGTTGCGATCGAGACCGCGGTATCGAACCCGAAGCTGTAGTCGGTGCCGACCAGGTCGTTGTCGATGGTTTTGGGTACGCCCACCACGTTCACGCCGTGGCTGGCAAGAATTCCCGCGACGGTTTGCGTGCCGTTGCCCCCGATCAGCATGAAGCCATCGAGCTCGTAGTCGCTCATTCGCGCACGAAAGTCGCTGAGATCAAGGTTGGGGTCACCGAATTTGCCGGTAAACGGTGCGACTCGGCTCGTGCCGAGCATGACCCCGCCGAGTGGTGCAATGCCTCGCACGGCGCGACGGTCAAGCTGCACAACGTCGTTTTCGTGAAAGCCACGCCAGCCGTCCATGAAACCGATCATCTCGAAGCCATGCACGTCGACGCCCCTCAGCACGGCACCGCGAATCGCGGCATTCATGCCGGGGCTATCACCACCTGAACAAAGAACCCCTATGCGCATGTGGCCAGCCTAGCGAGCGCCGGTGAATGACGGGCGGCGCAGAGCCTACTTCTGCTCGCCCAAGGCCTGCGTGAGCACACCCATCAGCGTCAACATCTGCACCGAATCTTCATCTTCACGCTTCGCCTCGGCACCGTCGAGGGCGCGAGCGGCGAGCCCGGCTTTCGAATCGATGAGTTCAGCGATGCGGGCATCGATTGTCTGCGCCGCGACGATGCGCCAAGCGGTGACGGGCTCTTCTTGGCCGATGCGGTGCACACGGTCAATCGCCTGCGTCTGCTCGGCATCGGTCCAGCTGAGTTCAGCAAGCACGACATCGGACGAGGCTTGCAGGTTGACACCCACGCCGGCTGCCGTGAGTGAACACACGGCGATCGAGACACCAGGGTCATTATTGAAGGCGTCGATCTGCTCTTGCCTGAAGGCAGCGGTCTGATCGCCACGAATCGACACAGTGCCGAGCCCACGTTCAGCAAAGGCGGCCTCGGCGTGATCCATGACGTCAATGTGCTTCGCAAAGAACACCACTTTGCCCACCGAATGCGCCAACTGTGCTGCGTAGTCTGCGGCCAGCCCTGCCTTGGCTTGACCAATCTGCCGCACCATCGTGAACACGTTCATGCCGCTTGTCGAACTGTTCGAATCTTCGAGTTCTTGCGCACAGACCATGCGAATGATTGCTTCGTCGCTGAGCTCGCGGCCAAGCTTGCCGGCCTTGATTTGGCGAAAGCGCTGCAGCAGGCTTTCGACCAGTTGGCGTTCGGCCTCACGAATGCCGCGGCCCAGTTCGTCGTCAAGTTCGACGGGCAGGTCAACGACGCGCTTCGAGGGCAGGTCGGCCGCCACATCGATCTTGCGGCGCCGCACAATGCCCATCTCAATGACGCTTTGGCGGGCGGCTGGGTAGAACGCTGGGTCGGCGGGCGTGTAACCGTTTGCTTCCAGTGACGCCAACAGTTCGGGGCCAGGCTTCTCTGCGTCCGTCCACCCCAAGAAGCGCCAAATCGCCCTGAAGTCGTCAATATCGTTGATCAGCGGGGTGCCGGTGAGCGCAAGCAGCAGCGGGCGGGCGCCCGGCACACGCGCACGGATTTGGTCAGAGATCGAAAGCACGCCTCTCGAGCGCTGCGATTGCACGTTCTTGATCATGTGCGCTTCATCAACGACCATGCCCTTGAAACCAAAACGTGAGATCCAGCTCAGGTGGCGGTCAAGAATGTCGTAGTTCACCACGAACACATCTGCGAATGCGTCAATATCGTCACCGTCGCCGTGAATGACCGTCACCCGGCGCTGCGGCGTCCACCGCTGCACCTCACGCGCCCAGTTCATTTTCACCACGTTGGGCACGACGACGAGCAGCGGGTAGGCGTCTGCAACCGAAGCTGCGATCACTGACTGTGCAGTCTTGCCGAGACCGGGTTCGTCGGCGAGCAAGAAGCTGCGGTGCCCCTCTCGCACGCTCTCGAGAAAGCGCGCCTGGTGTTGCATGAGTTCGAGGTCGCGGGGTGCCAGCCGGTCAACCGCTGGCGCCTCTGGCAACGGCATGCATGCGCTGCCGCCACCGCCCTGTTCAAATGACTTCAGCAGCGGCCCGAGCAGCTCCCAGTTGGCGAGCCGCACCACTGGCGTCGGCGGCTTCACCTGGTTGAAGTCGGGCGCCAAGAAGGGGTTCGCGAGCATACGCCCCGAAATTCCTGGCGGTTCGACTTGACGTTCAGCGAGCTCAGGCGGCACGTAGGCCGCCTTGGTTTCAGGTTCTGGCTCATCTTGGGGCAGCTCGATGCCAGCTTGCGTGAGCATCTTGCGTTTGAGTGAGCGAGTGGCGTCGGTCAATGGTGCCGTGGGCTCAAGCAGGGTGATGAGCGAAGTGTCGCGAGCAGCAGACTTCGCGAGGATCGCCGCAATACCGTCAAGACGCTTCAGCGTCTCTGCGCGCTCTGAATCTGAAATTTCTTCTTCAGTCTTCACGCGAGCACGTTCTTCGCGCATGAGCAGCGCGATGACATGGAACTTCGTGCGTCCAGACGGGCTTGCTTTGCCGCGGTGGGCAGAAGCTTCAACCTCACGTACTGCACGGGCGAGCAGCGGAATGATGCCTTCATTATGTGTGTGACGTCGGCGAGATTGGTTTCTCGAGCGACGCGTGGCAGCTGTGATTGCCATGGATCTCCTGATCAGCGTTACACGAGCCCCAAGAGGGGCGGTGATCTAGTTGCCTGGCACCTACGTTTCACCTGCCTGATTCGTGAGTCTCACGACGGCGAAGGTGTGGTGCACGCGCAACCACCATCATTCTACCGCATCAGGCAGCTGACCTCGCACGCTACTGCTCAGCGAGCAACTGCCGAGTCTCGCGAACGTCTTCATGCATGCGCGCAACGAGCTGCTCGACACTTGCGAAGGCCACCATGCCGCGCAGCCGGGCAACAAACTGCACCTCGATAGTCTCACCGTAGATGTCGCCTTCAAAATCGAGCAGGTGCGCCTCGACTCGGGGCTCGCCCTCTGGCTCGAACGTGACGTTGGCCCCGACCGAGATCGCGGCCTTGTGACGTTCACCGTGCACGAGCGCCCACCCCGCATACACGCCATCGACTGGGCGCAACCCTTCAATGCGGCCACCAAGGTTCGCAGTAGCAAACCCAATATCGCGCCCTCGCGCGTCACCGGTCACCACTTCAGCACGCAGCGCGATAGGTCGCCCCAACATTCGGTGCGCGGTCGCGACATCACCACTCAAGATGGCTTCACGAATGCGCGATGACGAGACCCGGCCGAGCTGCTCGTCTTCTACGTCGGCAATGACCTCGACACGAAATCCACGCTGCCGCCCCATCTCGGTGAGCAGCGCCACGTTGCCGTGGCCGCCTCTGCCAAAGGTGAAATCAGCACCAAGACTCAGCTGAGCGACCTGCAGCCCGCCCACGAGCACGCGTTCGACAAAGTCTTCGGCGGTGATCTGCGCGAATTCGGTATCGAACGGCACCATCACGCAGGTCTCGATTCCAGCGGCGGCGAGCGCGTCAAGCCGCTGCTGCCGGCTCATGAGCGCTGGCGGGCAGGCTTCTGGACGCAACAGACTCAATGGGTTGTTGCTGAAGGTGAACACTACGGGGCGCACCCCGCGTTCTGCTGCTTCGGTGAGCACGCTGTTGAGCAGCGCTTGGTGGCCTCGGTGCACACCGTCAAACTTGCCGATCGCTACCGCGCTGCCGTGAGCGAAGTCGACAGTCTTGATGTCGTCAAGTGTGTCAATGACCCGCATTAGTAGAGACTTTCACCCGGGTCGTGATCCTCGTTCACATCTTGCGACGCTGCGTGATCTCGACGCAACCAAATCATGCCAAGTATCGGCAGCACGAGCGGCACAAAGAGATAGCCGCTGCCAAAGAATGACCACACTGAGTCGTGGGCAAATAGCTCGGGCAGTGTGAGGCTCAAGGTGCCGACGATCAGCACGCCAGCAAGCTCGAACGTGAGCGCCACCCAAGCAACATTTCGCCACCCACCAGTGCGCTTGAGCAGTGCAAGGGTGGCGAGAATGTAAACGAGCCCACTGACGAGTGACAGCGTGTAGGCAAGAGGCGCTTCATCGAACTTGGCAATGATTTGATAGACCGCTCGTAGCGTCGCTGCGAGCGCCAAGATGAGGTACACGGTGATGAGCACACGACCCAGCCCGCTCGTGCGGGGCTGTTCGAGTGCGCTCTCTTCGTATGACACGGCCATAAGCTTATCTGCCTTCTATGCGCCAAACTGCCAGATGACGAGCATGCGGTAGACCATCACAGCGACAGCGAGATTCACCACAAGCAGCACAAGGAGGGCGCTGCGTCGCCGATCAATCAGCGCCCAAAACGCGGCCCCAAAAGGCAGAATGAGTGCAGTGATGAGGTACATCCAAAACTCAAGTAGATCGCCGGTTGGAGTGTTGCCAGATAGTGGGGCGATGATTGAGACGACTACCTGTGCGATCAATAAAATGCCCACCAGCAGGGTGGCCCCCAGTGTGTAGTCGTTCGGGGTGCGTTTGCGCGAGTATTCGATAAGACACAGAAGCGCCGCCAGGGCAGCTACGACTATTTGCAGAGTCGCAAACCAGGTAATCACGCAGCCGCACCGCCTGCACCGTCAGCTGCCGGAAAATTCGTGACGACACGGGTGCGCCCGTTCTTCACTGAAACCAGCCCAACAAGCCGGCCACTCGGCGCGATCGCCGCAGCAAGTTCAGCTTGATCGGTGCCATCGCTCAGGCGCTGATCGGCGCGCAGCTCCAGTCGTTTGCCGTGACCCAAGTCGACCTCTTGCGTCTCGTCGAGCGTGAGCACGACAAACAGCTGCCGCGCAATGTCTGCGGGGCTCACGAGCTGCTCGGCACGCAGTGTGCCCTCGGTGAGCTGTTCGGTGGACACCGCTTGTGACACCTGAAACGGCCCGACCTCGGTGCGGCGCAGCTCAGTGAGGTGCCCGCCCACGTCAAGCGCTTCGCCGAGGTCTCTGGCGAGCGCACGAATGTAGGTGCCCGATGAACACATCACGGTCGCGTCAACATCGATCACCTCGATCGGCGTCGAGCCTCCACTGGCCCCCTGCGCGGCGACCAGTCGCGGCGCTTCAAGCTCAAAGCTGTGCACGGTCACTGGTCGCTTCTTCAGCTCGACGTGTTCGCCCGCGCGCACTCGATCGTAGGCACGTCTGCCATCAACTTTGATCGCGCTGACCGCGCTCGGCGCCTGTTCAATCGCACCAGTGAGGTCGCCCACTGCCGCGGCCAATCGGTCGGGATCGGCAGCAAGCTCTGCGATTGCGTGTTGGTCAGCAACCGACAAAATGTTGCCTTCACGGTCATCACTCACCGTGGAAACGCCGAGTCTCACCGTAGCTTCGTAAGTCTTGTCGAGGCCCACCAGGTGGGTCAGCAACCGCGTCGCAGGCCCCACGCCGAGTACTAAGAGTCCGGTCGCCATCGGATCGAGCGTGCCAGCGTGCCCGACTTTGCGAGTGCCAAGCGCACGCCGCGCTCGGGCGACAACATCATGGCTCGTGATTCCCTCTGCCTTGTCGACCAACAAGATGCCATTGGCTGCGTGTTCCATTCTCATCAGCCTACCTGCCCTGCTCACGAGTTGAGTCAAACGGTGTGGGTACACTTGGCGCGTGAACGAAGAGCGCGAGAGCAAGACTCCACTGCCCCAAGAGCAGTTGGCAGACGCGCTCATCGAATGGTTTGAGCGGGCCGCCCGACCGCTACCGTGGCGGGCCACCAGTGCCAACGAAGTTGACCCGTGGGCAGTGTTGGTCTCTGAGTTCATGCTGCAGCAAACGCAGGCTTCGCGGGTGATTCCATATTTTGAGGCCTGGATAGCTCGCTGGCCGCGCCCCTCTGCGCTCGCGGCAGAACCTGCTGGCGAAGCGGTGCGGGCATGGGGCCGGTTAGGCTACCCGCGGCGTGCGCTGTGGTTGCATCGCGCAGCCGCACAATTGGCACTGGAGTTCGATGATCAAGTGCCTCGCGATATCGACGCGCTGCTCGCCCTCACCGGCATCGGCCCGTACACGGCTCGGGCCGTCGCGGCCTTTGCTTTTGGCGACCGCCACCCCGTCGTTGACACCAACACCCGACGGGTGATTGCCCGCCTCGTCCACGGTCAAGCAGCAGCCGCTGCACCGCGGCCGAGCGATCTCGATGACATGGCTCAGCTGCTTCCAGAGCATCCGCTTCGCGCGCGCGAGTTCAATGCCGCAGCCATGGAACTTGGTGCGATCGTGTGTACAGCACGAACGCCGGCTTGCAGCGAGTGCCCAATCGCGTCGTGGTGCGAGTGGCGAGGATCAGGCTACCCCGATAACGCGCCCCGCACCCGGCGCCAAGCTGCCTTCCAGGGCAGCGACCGTCAAGTTCGTGGTCGCATTATGGCGCTGTTGCGGCGTTCGCAGGAGCCGGTTTCTCGTGAGGCCGCACTCGCCGCGGCAGCCGAAGGTGGGGTGCGTGACGCAGCCCAGCCGCAACGCGCGTTCGACTCACTTATTACCGACGGACTAATCGTCGAGCATGACACCGTCGTGCGGCTACCCTAGGCAAACCCGAAGCTGAAACCTATACGCGCGCAGCGATGATTCTGCCGGTCAGCCGCGATTCTGACGGTCAGTCGTCGCGTTCGTCTTCGTCGAGCTCTTCGTCGTCTAGCCCGTCTTCATCGACATCATCGAAGTCTTCATCACCCATGTCTTCGAGGGCGTCTTCGATTTCGTCTAGCTCGTCGTCGAGTTCGTCGTCACTCTCGTCAGACATATCTCGTGGCTTCACATAGGGGTCAGCGTCACCAGCGAATTGCGCGCCCGCAGCGAGTTCTCGGGACTCTTGGTCACGACGCTGGGCCTCAGCCAACAATTCGTTGAGTGCCTGCGCGCTGTCAGGAAGTTCATCATGAATGAATTCGAGCGTTGGGGTGAGCCGGGTGCCCAACTGCTTGCCCACTTCTGTGCGCATCATGCCGGTCGCTGCTTTCAATGCCGCCGCGGTGTCAGCAAGTTCTTCTTCGCTGCCATAGACGGTGTAGAACACGCTGGCGTGCTGCAGGTCACCCGTGACTCGCACGTCGGTGATCGTCACAAAGCCCATTCGTGGGTCGCGCAAGCCCTTTTCGAGCCTACGCGCGATGATCTGCTGAATACGCTCTGCAACCTTTGCAGCTCTCGGATTTGACATGCCTCCAGCCTATCGGTTGCCCTGCCGAAGCCGATATTGTCGTAGTGCAGCTTTGAACAAATCAGACAGCGAAAGCAGGGGCAAGTTGACCCAACCTCCAGTAGGCCAAGAACCTGATCAGCCTAGATATGAAGCGCCTCCGGCAGACGCTCCCGTCTATGCTCCGCCCGTGTACTACGCCCCTCCGGCCCCTCCTACGCCTCCCGCGTACCAGGTTCCACCCTCACCGCAGGCACCACCCGTGTACCAAGCTCCGCCCGTCTACCAGGCTCAGCCTGAGCACCAAGCACCGCCGGTCTACCAACAGCAGCCGTATCCCGGGCAACAGCCGTACGTCGAGCAGCAGCCCTACGCAGCGCCTCAGTATGCGCCACAGTATGCGCCACTCCCCTCGCCCGGGCCCGGCGGCATCTTCGATGGAGCTTTTCACGCCGGCGAATTAGGCCGACCACTGTACGGGGCGAACCCAGTGCAGGCGGTCGCCCGATTCTTCAAGAACTATGCCAACTTCAGTGGTCGTGCCTCGCGCAGTGAATTTTGGTGGGTCGGCCTCTTCTATTTTGTGGCGTTTATTGTCGTTGGAATGATCGCTGGGGTGATAGAAAGCCTGAGTTACTCAAGCTCGTATTACTCGGGCAGTGACCCGGTCAGCATGTTTCTCATGCTCGTGATCGTCGTAGCATTTCTTGGCTCGATAGTGCCCTCGCTTGCGCTTGGCTGGCGTCGGATGCACGACGCGAACCTGTCTGGCGCACTGTATCTGCTCAACCTCGTGCCTTACGTTGGCGGCCTCGTGGTATTCGTGTTCACCTTGCTTGGGCCCCGCCCCGAGGGTCGGCGCTTCGACAGGATCGAGCGCTAACTCTACGTACACAGAGGGGGCGATGCAACCACGCTGGTTGCATCGCCCCCTCTGTGTAACAGCCGCGACGCCCTGCGCACGCGGAACTCCCGTTACGCCGGCCTATGGTGTGGCGTAGAGCTGCGCATAAGCTGGGATGATCCAGCGATCAGCAATTTCTTCTCGCTCGGCACTGCCGGTAAATTCAGCGTCCGTAATGAGCAGGTACTCATGGTTGGGAACATCGCCGTCGTTCCAAGTGGCGTCGACGGCCAGCCACTGACCATCAACCTTGAACTTGTTCCAAGCGTGATATCCGCCCTCAACAACCTTGCCTGAAACTACGACCGACTCGACACCAGCGATCTGAGCAAACAGGTTCATGGCATCGGCATAGCCAGCGCACACACCGGTTCCTGCAGTGAGCACGCCAACGAGGTTGTATGCGTCCGTGTGGTCAGAGGTGTCAGGGTAGACCGCATAGGCATCGTAGTCATAGACAACGGTGTCGCTTAAGTAATCGTTGAATGCCGTGACCTTCTCGGCGTCACTCTTACCGTCAAGCTGCATGCTTTCGATCGCAACGAGAGCGCTCTCATGCACCTCTTGCTGTTTCTGTCTCAACTCGCTCACGGGGTACGAATAGGTCACTTGCACGACTTCGTTGCGAGCCACACTGGTGTGACGAACGAAGGCCAGCGGAGTTTGCGCGGCTGCCTCACGTGCTGCATCTCGCGGGTCTGGTGCGCCAGGTTGATTCGCCCATTCGCTCACGTCAATTTTGATGGTGCCCGCAAGCATGTGTTCAGCCAGGTAATCGACCATTGGGTGCGAAGTCGCTGTGGGTGTCGGAAGACCGGTGTCTTCATATTCGGTTTGCGGGGTGCCAGCCTCGATCGTCTCGATCGCAACCTCTTGCAGTTCGCCCGGGTTACCCGCAAGATCTATCGCTGCGCGGTTAAACTCATCGACCATCTGCGACAGTTCAGCACCCGAGAGGGGCCCGATTCGCTTTTCGTAGTCAATCTCGAAACCATTCTCGCTGACGAGCATTGCATGCACCGTCTCACCGACAAGGCGGGGTTCATTCAGTGTCACTGGCGAGTGCTGAATGCGGCCGGTGAAATCGATGTATGGCACAAATTTTGGGGCATCAATCTCACGGGCGCCCGCAACCACCTGACTGTATTCGCTCGCCGCCTCATACGAATACGTAGCGATGCGCGACGGCAGTGACCCGACAGCAGAGCTTGCATTCACTGTGCCGAGTGGCGACGTGGCGCCGTCGCTTGAAATGGCCACCACTCCGATCTCGTCACCGCTCAAATCGGTTGGTACGAACTCACCGTCACCGTATTGCAGCACCGAGTCTTCATCTCGTTCAGGACGCTCGAGCCCACGATTACGATTCTCGGGGAATGCACCCGATTGCGAAGTGAACGATTCGCCAATGTTCCAGTGAGTGTCTGAAGTCTCACCGAGGTACACGTAATACAGGCCCAGAGTCTGGTTAATGTCATCAAACTCCCCACCGAGTGCAACCGGGCTTCGCCCATACACAATCGCATAGCGATCGGCGCCCTCGACCGGTGTCCAGCTCAGGGCGAGCTCACCGGGACTTTCAGGGTCGACGCCCGCGCTCACCGCAGGCGCACTGATCTCAGACTCAAAGTTGAAGCGTGTCACCACCGGTCGCTCGAATTCGATGCCATCAGCATCGACGTAACGCACGAGGTAGTAATCACTGTGCAACCCCCAGTCGTCGTTCGACTTCTTCAGGTCAAGTTTTGGGTTCTCGTCTGTTGTCGTATCAAACCACGTCGCATGATCTTCTTCGTACACGTTGATTCGCACACGATCGCCGGTCTGAATGGCGGCAGTGGTGATTTCTGAACGAAGTGAGGCATCTGAGAATAGGCGCACCGCCCACTTATGAGAGGTGAGAGAGCCGAGCTGGTCATCACCGTCAGCAATGTCTGCTCGAAATGCCATCTCGAGGCGGGCGTCGGTATCGCTCAGGCCAAGCACCGGTTCAGTGAAGTCGATTCCTAATGATTCGTCAGTATGTACCACTGGCAGTTCGTCAATGCGCGAGAGCGAGGCGCCTGCGCTGCCACCGGGCACCAGGCCCGGCACTATCGCGAGAGTCAGAACCAGCGCAACGACAAGGCCACCTGCGGGAACCAGCCATGGCCATAGGCGACGGCGCCGAGGCGCGAGCGGAGGGGTTGCAGCTGGAACAGCAGCGGTAGCTTGCACTTCGTGCACGTGCGCTGTCCACTGTTGCCCGTCCCACCACCGGAGAAGGCGGTTTGGTTCGCTCGGATCTGGATACCAGCCGGCCTGCATTGACGTCCCCCTCAGAACACTCTCGCACACGCGCTTCGCAAATATATTTCGACCGTGCGAGTCTACCAAAGCAAAACAAACGCCCACCCGCTCAATGAGGGGTGGGCGTTTGTTCTATTGCTTGCGCTTACACGCGAGGCTTCTCAACCATTTCGGTGGTTTCGATTTCGTCACCGATTTGAATGTCATTGAACTTACCGAGCCCGATACCACACTCGAAGTCGACCTTCACCTCAGTAACGTCATCTTTGAAGCGACGCAGCGACTCGATCGCCAGACCGTCTGCGAGCACCACCCCATCACGAATAACGCGTGCTTTCGCGTTACGGGTGATAACACCGCTGCGCACGATAACACCTGCAATGTTGCCAGCCTTTGATGAG
>JAAZHL010000393.1 GCA_012510755.1 Leucobacter sp. | reverse complement strand
GTGATGTGTTGCGCGACCATATCGAAGCCACGCGGGTGATGATTGCGAATCTCGAACAGCGCGGTGAACGTGTCGACGTCATTGTGTGGCCTGAAAACAGTGGTGAGTTTCAGCTTCCTGAGCAGACATTTCGCGCGCTCGAGGTGGAGCATCTCGCGCAGCAGGCAGGCGCCCCGATCGTGGTCGGCACGGTCTTGCAGGATTCCGAAGAGGTGTTCACCAATAGCTCGGTCGTGATCGACGGGTCGGGGGTCACCGACCTGCGTTACGACAAACGACGACCGGTGCCGTTCGCCGAATACATGCCGAATCGTGCGTTCTTTCGCGCGCTCGTGCCAGACCTCGTTGATCTGGTGCAGCTTGATTACGCATTCGGCGACCGCCCGGCAGTCTTCGACATTGAGATTGGCACGGGCACTGGGACCGAGCCTGATGCTGGCGCTGGCAGTGGCACTGAAACCGGCACTGAAACTGGCACTGGCACCGCCGCTGAAACCATCGCGGGTCGCGTGCTTGCGGGCATCGCGATTTGTTTCGACATCATCTTTGACGACCATGCGCTCGCGATGAACAATGACGGTGCCGAGATCATTTTTGCGCAAACAAACAACGCCGATTTTGGCCGCACCGATGAGAGCGCACAACAACTGCAGATCGCGCGGCTGCGGGCGGTTGAAATGGGCAAGGCCGTGGTCAACATCTCAACCGTCGGAACCAGCGCAATCGTACTACCAGACGGCACTCTGACGGAGTCGCTTGAGCCGTTCACCGCAGACGCGATGGTTGCTGAGGTCGAGTTGTTCACGGGAACCACCCCCGCACTGCATTATGGGGCGAGGATCGCGGGCGCCACCATGGCACTCGGCCTGTTCGGCGCACTCGCCGCGCTTGTCGCGCTCAGCCGACCAGCCCGTCGCGACCGGTCACCCCGCCGCGACCGGTCAGTCGCCACTGACTAGTCAGTTTTGCCGCGTCGTCCGCGCAGCAACTTCAGTCGCTCATCGAGCAGCTCTTCGAGTTCCTCGCGAGTTCTGCGCTCCATGAGCATGTCCCAGTGCGTGCGCTGGTTCTGCTCTTTCTCTTCGAACTCTGCCCGGGCCGCCCGCCCGGCTTCGTCATCGAGAAACCCAAGCTCACCACTGCGTGGATCAAACCACTCAGGCGGAGCCTCGGCTTCAGCCTCGAACATCACCGAAAAACGATTGCCACGATCGGTCAGATATTCCACTCGACGACGCGCAGCGAACTCGATTCCGTGCTCGCCTTGTAGGCTCGTGGCACCGATTCGTGCGCCACGCAGGGTGCGCTCGGCCATGATGTCCTCCTAGCGCCGCGCCACTGCGGCATGTGTGTGCATGATCAGAAGATCAACGCACTTTGAGGGTATCGCGCTTGAGGGGTGCGGCAACAGTATTGTGCCCGTATCGTCACCGTTGACACCATCGACCGCTACGCTTGAACCTATTGAGATCAGGTCGCCATCGTGACCTGAGACAGCGAACGCATATTGCAAGGAGCAACCGTGGCACAAGCACTCGAAAACGTCAGACTCACCGGTAAGCGCGCCCTCGTCACCGGGTCTTCACGCGGCATTGGCGCAGACACTGTGCGCAACCTGGCCGCGGCAGGCGCTGACGTGGTCGTGAACTTTCGCAACAAGGCTCCGCGCGCTGAAAAGCTTGCGGCAGAGCTTCGCGAACTCGGCGTGCGCGCGCTGGTACAAGGGGCTGACCTTACCGACGAGCAATCGGTGGCCGAAATGTTCGACGCCATCAACAATGAATTCGGTGGCCTCGACATTCTGGTGCTGAACGCCTCAGGCGGCATGGAGAGCGGCATGGCCGAAGACTATGCGCTGAAGCTCAACCGTGACGCGCAGCTCTCGGTGCTCGATGCCGCGCTGCCGCTCATGCAGCCCGGCTCACGCGTCGTCTTTGTGACCAGCCACCAGGCGCACTTTATTCGCACCACACCCACCATGCCCGAGTACGAGCCGGTCGCACTCTCAAAGCGCGCAGGCGAAGACGCACTGCGTGAGCGCATCGCAGACCTCACCTCGCGCGGCATCGAGTTTGTCGTCGTGTCTGGCGACATGATCGAGGGCACCGTGACGGCGACCCTGCTCGAGCGGGCGAACCCTGGTGCGATTGCGTCGCGCCGCGAAGAAGCCGGCACGCTCAACAACGTGCAAGAATTCGGAACCGAGGTGACTCGTGCCGCGGTCGAGCCCGTGCCAGCAGATCACACGCACCTCGTGGGTGACACCTCTGGCTTTGTGGCGTGATCCTCGCGTGAAACTATCGCTTCTTGAGAGCCTCAGAGGCGAGATTCAACGCACCAACTTCACCTTCGACGGGGTGCGGTCACTGCTCGGTGAACACGCCGATGGCGCGAGGTTGCGTGGCGTCTTCGCTCCCGCGAGAGAAGTGCTCTCACGCCGAGACGATGGCGGCCTCACGACGCTCGTGCGACTCTTTCTGCTCGCAGAAACCATCGATGCTGACCTGTTTGACACCACCCTGCCGGGCCTCGGCGCGACGGCGGCGCTCGAACTCGGCCTCGTGCAGGCAGATCACTCAGGCGGCCTGCGAGCGCAGCTGTCACTGAACCCGGTGCGGCTCAGCGACGCAATCTCGCCCGGCGGTGTCGACTGGTGCATAATTAGCGACCTCGACGACCACCTGCGTGGCGGCCCCGCACGCACCGACCACGTCATGGGGGTGGGCGGCGCCACCCGATCACTGATTGCGCAACTCTCGGGGCGCGCACGGTCCACCTGCCTCGACCTGGGCACCGGCTGCGGAATCGTCGCGTTGCACCTGGCATTGCGCGGCAACGTGGTCGCGACCGATGTGAGCGCGCGGGCGCTGCAGATGGCCGAAACGAACGCCGTCATCAACGGGCTGGCCGACCGCATCGAGTTTCGCGCGGGCAGCCTCTTCGAACCGGTGGCCGGCGAGCAGTTCGACCTCATCGCGAGCAACCCGCCGTTTGTGATCACTCCGCGCGATGCGGGCGGCGTGCCGCAGTACGACTACCGAGACGCAGGCATGGTTGGCGACGAACTCGCGGGGCAGGTGGTGCGCGGCGCAATGGCTCACCTCACCGACGGCGGAGAAATGGTGTGCCTCGCCAATTGGGAGAGCCCGTGGGGCAGTGACGGGCTTGATCGAGTTGGGGCGTGGATCGCTGCCGCCGCGCCAACCCCTGCGGCGGCGTGGGTCATTGAGCGCGATCGACTGACTCCGGCGCAGTACGCAGAGACCTGGGTGCGCGACGGGGGAGTGCGCGCCACCGATGACGAGTTTGAGGTGCTGATGCGTGCCTGGCTGCACGACTTTGCGGCTCGCGAGATCACGTCGATCGGGCTTGGGTCGATACGGGTGCGGCGGATGGCAGGCGGTTCTGCGATTCCGGCGGCAAATGGGGCGAAGCTACTTGTGGCAGAGGATCCAGCGGCGCCCGCTGTGAGGCTTGAACAGGTGACAACGCCGATGGCAGAATCAGGTTTCGGCGACAGCCTCGAAGCCGCGTTCAACGCGGGTGTCGCCTGCCAGCGTCTCACCGACGATCAGGTGCTCGACACGCGCTGGGTATGCCACGACGGAGTGCGTGAAATTCGCACCCACCGGCCAGGCCACGAATCACCGATGGCGATCACCCTCGTCACTGAACAGCCGTTTCATCGTGAGGTTGCCGCCGACGCGGTGCTCGCGGCAGCGGTGGGTGCGTGCGACGGCGAGCTGACGCTCAGGCAGATCGCCGACGCGCTCGCAACCCTGCTTGACGTCGACGCAGCCGACTGCGCCACCGCCCTCGTCGAGGGTGCGCGCGAACTCACCTGGCTTGGCATGCTCACCTCGCACGACGACGCAGATACAACTGCCTAGCCACGACGACGTAGCCCGACTACATGGACACGACCACGCAGCCCAACTGCATAGCCACGACGACGTAGAATAGAACACCTATGCTTCGCACTATTGACCTTCGCGGTACGACCCCATCCCGAACCGAACTGCAGCGCATCCTGCCCCGAGCCGCAGTGAACACGACGGCGGCAGTCGAGATCGTGCGGCCGCTCGTTGAAGCGGTGCGCGACACCGGCGAGGCCGCCTTGCGCGCGCAGGCGACACAGTTCGACAGGGTTGAAGGGCACGCGCTTCGTGTTCCCGCGGCAGAGATCACGGCGTCACTCGAGAGCTGCCCGCCACAGGTCAGAGCCGCGCTCGAAGAGATGATCGCCCGCTTGCGCGTCGCGTCAGCAGCGCAGGTGCCCGCAGCACAGGTCACCAGTTTCGGCGACGGGGCCACCATCACGCAGCGCTGGCACCCGGTATCGCGGGTGGGGTTGTACGCTCCTGGCGGCAAAGCTGCCTACCCGTCTTCGGTGCTGATGAATGCCGTTGCGGCACAGGCTGCGGGCGTGCGCAGTCTTGCGCTCGCGTCACCGGCCCAAGCAGACAATGACGGCCGCCCGCACGAGGCGGTGCTCTGGGCTGCCGCACTCGCAGGCGTCGACGAAGTCTATGCAATCGGGGGAGCCGGCGCAATCGCCGCCTTCGCCTACGGCGTCGACAGCATCGACCTGCAACCAGTCGACGTCGTGACGGGCCCAGGCAACGCGTTCGTTGCCGCCGCGAAACGCATCGTGTCAGGCCAAGTCGCCATCGATAGCGAGGCCGGCACCACAGAGATTTTGATCATCGCAGATGCGCAGGCGAACCCCAGCTACGTCGCGGCTGACCTCATCAGCCAGGCAGAACACGACGAAGCGGCAGCAGCGGTGCTCGTCACCGACAGCGAAACATTGGCAACCGCGGTGCAGGCCGCAGTTGCCGAACAGGTCGTCGGCATGCGCCACGAGGCCAGGGCCCGCGAGGCGCTCGCTGGGCCGCAGTCTGCGGTGATCCTCGTAGATACCCTCGACATCGCCGCGAACGTGAGCAACGCCTACGCGCCCGAGCACCTCGAAATGCAGAGCAGCGACAACGAAAGCCTGCTGGCACAGATCGACGACGCCGGCGCGATCTTTATTGGCGACCACACCCCGGTGAGCCTCGGCGACTACCTCGCCGGTTCGACCCACGTGCTGCCCACCGGCGGCACTGCTCGATTCGCGGCCGGGCTCGGGGCGCACACCTTTCTGCGCCCGCAACAGATCATTTCGTATGACCGTGAGGCGCTCGCGCAAGTGCACGACCGCCTGCTCGCGATCTCGCACGCCGAGGGCCTGCCCGCGCACGGCGAAGCAGTCACGGTGCGCATGGGGGCTGCCGCGCCGCGGCCTGAGCTAGAGGCGCAGCCAGAGCCGGAGCACAACTAATGCATTGCCCATTTTGCCGCTACCCCGATAGTCGCGTGATTGATTCGCGTACGAGCGATGACGGGCTCTCAATTCGGCGTCGCCGCCAATGCCCCGACTGTGGACGACGATTCAGCACCACCGAAACCGCGAGCCTCACCGTCATCAAACGCTCGGGCGTGGTTGAGCCGTTCAGCCGCGAAAAAGTGATGAGCGGGGTGCGCAAAGCCTGCCAGGGCCGGCCGGTCACCGAAAGTGATCTCGCACTGCTCGCGCAGCAGGTCGAAGAATCGGTGCGGGCGACAGGCCAGGCGCAGCTCGACGCGAACGACATCGGCCTCGCCGTGCTGCCGCACCTGCGCGAGCTTGACGAGATCGCCTATTTGCGTTTTGCGAGCGTCTACCAGGCATTCGAATCGCTCGAAGATTTTGAGTCGGCAATCGCTGGGCTGCGGGCAGAACCCGGCAGTGGTGCAAACAATTCTGAAGCGCCCCAGGCGGCGTCTTCGAAGGAGTGAACGTGCGTTTCTACCCAATGTTTTTCAACGCTGTGTTTCGCAGAATGGACCCTGAACGCGCGCACCACCTCGGGTTTCTCGCCGTGCGGGCAGCCAAATTCGCGGGGCCGATCGCGCGCGGTGTGTGCGGGCCCGACGCGCAGTTGCGGGTGAAGACGATGGGGCTCGTGTTCCCGAGCCCATTTGGAATCGCTGCTGGTTTCGATAAGAACGCCGAGGGCATTCTGGGCCTTGGTGCGCTCGGTTTTGGGCATGTCGAGGTGGGCACCGTCACACGGCACGCGCAGCCGGGCAACGAGGCACCGCGCATGTTTCGTTTGATCGAGGATCGCGCCCTCGTCAATCGCATGGGCTTCAACAACGGCGGCTCGGCTGCTGCTGTGCCCCGTATTGAACAGGCGAGGCTCTCGAAGCATCGGCCAATTATTGGCGCGAATATTGGGAAGAGCCGTGTCACCGAGGTCGATGCTGCTGCAGACGATTACGTGTATAGCGCTGAGCGACTCGCACCCATCTCTGATTATTTGGTGGTGAATGTGAGTTCGCCGAACACGCCCGGGTTGCGTGGGTTGCAAGAACTCTCATCGCTCGGTCCCTTGCTCACCCAGATCAAGCAGGCGGCCGGCAACACTCCGCTGCTCGTGAAGATCGCCCCTGATATGGACGATGAGCAGCTGACCGGCATCGTGCAGTTGGCAGTCGAGCTCGGGTTGCAGGGGATCATCGCGACCAACACGACGGTGTCGCGGGAGGGGCTGCAGGCGTCGGCCGAGCGTATCGAAGAGATTGGTGCGGGTGGGCTGTCTGGTGAGCCGCTGCGTGCGCGCTCGCTTGAGGTGTTGCAGCGCATTCGCGAGGTTGCGCCTGACCCAGAGTTTTGTGTGATTTCGGTTGGGGGAGTGGCGAGCCCTGAAGATGTGTTTGAGCGTCTGCGGGCGGGTGCGACACTCGTGCAGGGGTACACCGGGTTTATCTATGAGGGCCCGTTGTGGGCGCGTGCAGTGAACCGTGGGCTGGTGCGGCTGGGGTTCCGCGGCAACGCTGCGCCGTAGTCGTCGCCCTGCTGTTGGTGACCCCGATGTTATTCAGGGAACCGCATGCGTTTCACTTGCGCGAACCGCTTGGGGCGAAGGCCATTTCTGGCCTTCGCGCGGTGAGGCGCCGACGCCCTCTGGGCTCGGTGTCGGTGACCCTGGTGTTATTCAGGGAACTGCATGCGTCGCACCTGAGGCTTCGGCATACGTAGCATTCGGAACTGGAATGCGCGCATTGCGGCGTACCAGCGGAAACCGGGTTGCACTTGGTCTTCACCGAATTTCGCTGCAAGTTTTCTCTTTAGCGTGAACCCGAGTGCTACAGCGTCGATGATTGAGAGCCCAAGGTAGGCCCAGATACCAAGCATGCTGTAGATCTGCCATTCGGCCGGCAGAAACGTCATCATGAGCACGACAACCATTGCGGGAATCAAAAATTCACCAACACTGAATCGCGCATCGACGAAATCTCGAACGTAACGCCGTTGCGGTCCTTTGTCTCGTACCGTAAGAAAGCGGTCGTCGCCCTGCATCATGCCGAGGCGTGCACGTTCGCGTGCTTCGGCGTCTTTCTGTCGCTGAACTTTGCGTGCGGTCTTGTCTCGCGCGCCAACGAGCGGCTGAGCTTTTGCAGCCTGCGCTTGTTTTCGGCTTGGCGTGGGGCGTCCCTTACCGACTACCGTCTCTTCAGGCTCTTGATTCTCGCTTGTAGCGCCGGTGCTGTTGTTCGCCACGCTCTTCCTCTCAGAAACTTTCTCTGCTGCGGTGCGCCCACAACACATATGGGTTTAAGGATAGCCGCTTGGTGCCTGGCAGACGACGCAGAGAGGTAGACTACTGGGTATGAGTGGCACCACAACAGACGCGGCGCACCAGGTAGCTCTCACAGATGCGGCGCGAGACAAAGTTCACCAGTTACTGACTCAAGAGGGTCGTGACGATCTCAAATTGCGTATTGCCGTGCAGCCTGGTGGTTGCTCCGGCCTGATCTACCAGCTCTTTTTCGATGAGCGCAGTCTCGATGGCGACGCAATCGTCGATTTTGATGGCGTGCAGGTTGTGGTCGATCAGATGAGCGTTCCTTATCTCAGCGGTTCAACCATTGGGTTTGAGGACACCATTGAGAAGCAGGGCTTCACAATTGATAATCCGAATGCTCAGGGCAGTTGCGCCTGCGGCGATAGCTTCAGCTAGTGACACCGCGGGTCGTGTTCAGCAAACCTCCAGCTTCGCGCTAAGCTAGTTAACAAGTCATTGACGCTGCCTGAATCTGGGCGGCACGAAAAATATTCGAAAGGTATGCGGTGCGTTCCAATCGTCGAATGAAATGGGTTCTACCCGGCGTTGCGGTGACCGTAGCGTTGGTGCTTGCGGGTTGTACTCCTGCACAGCAGCGAGGCTTCTTGCCTGAGGGGTCGACCAACGCTACAGATCACACGCAGAGCATCACGAGCTTGTGGGTGAACTCATGGATCGTGCTGCTCGGTGTGGGTGCGCTCGTGTGGGGCCTGGTGATCTGGGCTACTATCTCGTATCGCCGCCGTAAGGGGCAGACTGGTCTGCCGGTTCAGCTGCGCTACAACATGCCGATCGAAACGTTCTTCACCGTCGTTCCGGTGCTCTTGATTCTCGCGTTCTTCGGCTTCACGGCTCAGACGATGGAGAAGATCGAGGCTCGTTACGATGACCCCGAGAACGTGGTTGAGGTCATTGGCAAGCGTTGGGCTTGGGACTTTAACTACCTGAGTGACGACGTTCACTTCCAGGGCGTGCAGGTGCAGACCGATGAGAACGGTTCGGCTATCGATGAAACGATGCCGAAGCTTTACCTGCCTGTCGGTGTGCCGACCGAGATTCGCATTGAGACTCGTGACGTCATTCACTCTTTCTGGATCGTCGAGTTCTTGTACAAGAAAGACATGATTCCAGGCCAGACCAACTACATGTCGATCACGCCGCAAGAAACCGGCGTCTACATGGGTAAGTGTGCCGAGTTGTGTGGTGAATACCACTCAATGATGCTCTTCGAGGTGCACGTTGTTGAGCAGGCTGAATATGACGCCTACGTCGCAGGTCTGCGTGCTGAGGGCAAGACTGGTGCTGTCGGCATCGAATACAACCCGCTGCAGAGCCGCTTTGAGAGCGACGCTGCGAAGGCTCAGAACGAGTAGTGAGAGACGAGAGTAGAGAAATGAAGAAGGGTAACGTCATCGTTTCGTGGCTCACCTCCACGGATCACAAGGTGATCGGCTACATGTACCTGATGAGCTCGGTCGGGTGGTTCATGATTGGTGGCCTCATGGCGCTGATCATTCGTGCCCAGCTGTTCGCGCCTGGCCTCGAGGTCGTGGCCACGAAAGAGCAGTACAACCAGCTCTTCACCATGCACGGCACGATCATGCTCTTGATGTTTGCGACGCCGCTGTTCGCTGGCTTCGCGAACGTGCTAATGCCGCTGCAGATCGGTGCTCCTGACGTCGCATTCCCACGCTTGAACGCCTTTGCGTTCTGGCTCTACACCTTCGGCTCGCTCATCGCTGTCGGTGGCTTCCTCACCCCGCAGGGTGCCGCATCATTCGGTTGGTTCGCCTACGCGCCGCTGTCTGACGTGACATTCTCACCCGGTGTTGGTGGCCACCTGTGGGTACTGGGTCTCGGTATTAGCGGCTTCGGCACGATTATGGGTGGCGTGAACTTTATCAC
>JAAZHL010000392.1 GCA_012510755.1 Leucobacter sp. | reverse complement strand
GCACCTCGCGGCGGCGAAACGCCCATTTGAGTGCGCTGTAGGCAGATTCGCTCTTTGCTACCACCATCAGGCCGCTCGTGCCCACGTCAAGCCGCTGCACGATGCCCTGCCGCTCTGGGGGCCCTGACGTGGCAATTCGAAACCCCGCACCAGCGAGTGCGCCGAGCACAGTTGGCCCCTGCCAGCCAAGCGACGGGTGCGCGGCAACACCCGCGGGCTTGTCAATCACCACGATGTCGTCATCATCATGCACGATCGCCAGTTCTGGCAGGTCAATCGGAATGATCTCTGGGCCAGTTTTCTCTTGCCAAGTCACCTCGAGCCAGCCGTCCGCATGCAAACGATCTGACTTCGCGAGCACTCGACCGTCAAGTGTGACCCCACCCTGCTGCACCACTTCGGCAGCAAAACTACGAGAGAACCCGAGCAGGCTTGCCAGCGCGGAGTCGACACGCTGGCCGATCAGCCCCTCAGGAACCGGCAGAGAGCGATGTTCAGTCACTCTCGCCCCTCATCACTCGAAGCTTCATTCTCAGCTACTTCGGCTGCTTCTGCTGCTTCAACGGCTTGGTCTGTTTCAGCTGTTTCTGCTGTTTCAGATGTTTCGTCAACTTCACTCGAATCGGGCGCTTCCGCCGTAGCCTTTCGCGGCCGCGGCGACCCGTCGATCGGAAGACCGAGCAGGGTGATGAGCACGAAGAGGCACATCGCCGACACAATGGCAATGTCCGCGACGTTGTAGATCGCCGGAATCAACCAGGGCGTCGAGATGAAGTCGATCACGTGCCCAACCGGAAACCCGGGGTCGCGCGTCAGGCGATCGGTGAGGTTGCCAAGCACACCACCGAGTAACAGCGCAAAGAACACTGCCCACGACCGAGAGCCGAGGTGCCGAATCTGCCAAATGATGGCTCCAACGACCACCACCGCGAGCAGGGTGAACAACCAGGTCGCCCCGCTCGCCATTGAGAAGGCGGCGCCAGGGTTGCGAACAAAGAACCATTGCAGCACATCGCCCATGACAGGCACCACGCGCCCCTCGGGCAGGTGGGCTACGACCCAGTTCTTCGTCAGTTGATCGAGAACATATACCACCACAGCGATGCTGAGCAGCGCCAGCGCCTGCGCCCGGTGGCCACCGGGCTTCAGTGTGCTGTCAGCTTTGGCCTCGATCGAGTCACTCACGCCGAGACTTAGCGCAGACCCGAAGGCGCGCCGTCAGGCTCTGGCGATCCATCAAGGTTGCGCAGTTGCGACTGAATGTACGAGCGCAAGGTCGAGCGGTACTCTCCCTCAAACTCGCGCAGCTCGCTGATTACACCGCGCAGGTCATCGCTCTCGCCCTCAAGCCGTCGCAGCACATCGGCACGTTTGGTCTCAGCTTCATTGACCAGCTTGTCGGCCTTTTCTTTCGCTGCATTGACCAACTGGTCGCGCTTCGTCTCGCCGTCGTGCACGTGCTTGTCGTGCAGTTCGAGAGCAAGTTGCAACATTGCACTCGACTTAATAGCGTCGGCCTCGTTGCTGACCTTCGGTTCGCTCGTGGCGACGGCCTGCTGTGGTGCATCAACAACGATGGTTCGTTCAGATGCAGGCGTCTGCTCAGCCCCGGCCGCCGCGGCCTTCAGAGACTCAATTTCGGCGTTCGCTGCGGCCAACTGCTCGCGCAATTCTGCCTCTTGCTGTTCTCGCTCACGGATCTCTTCAACGATGGTGTCGAGAAACTCGTCAACCTGGTCGAGATCGTAGCCGTCGCGGAACTTGGTGATCGTGAACTTTTGGTTCAAGACGTCTTCAGCAGTCAGTGCCATCGTAAAAGTCTCTTTCGCTTGGAAGACCACCCTCGTGGTCACCTATATAACGCTAGCAAATAATCGTACAGCGGGTCACACTGGAAGCACTATCAGCAAGATCCAGCAACAGAAAAATGTCACCATCCAGCCGAGATCGAGCGAGATCTGCCCCAGCCGAATAGGTGGCAGAATGCGCCGAAACATCTTTATCGGCGGGTCCGTGAGGCTATAGACCACTTCAAACACCACAAGCCAGAACCCGCGTGGCCGCATGCGAGGGTTGAACACCATCACCCAGTCGATGATGAGTCGCGCCCACAGCACGTACATGTAAATCCGTATCGCCCACCTGAGAATCAGCAGAACGACGGCGAACAGCGTCAGCACTTATGAGGTGGCGGCAAAAAACGACGTTGCCTCGCCAGCTGCTGGCTGGTCTTGTTCATCGTTGCTGGTCGCAATGTGTTCGGGTGACAGCAAGAACACCTTGCTCGTCACACGTTCGATGCGGCCGCGCAGCCCCATTGCGAGCCCACTGGCGAAGTCAATCAGCCGCTTTGCCTCACTGTCATCCATGCGCGACAAGTTCATGATGACTGGCACACCGTCTCGAAAGCTCTCGGCAACCACTGCCGCGTCGCGGTAGGCAGTTGGGTGCACGGTCAAAATCTCGTTCATTGCGGTCGCCGGAGTGTGGCGCACCGGCGCAACTTTGCGCAGTGGTGTCACTTGAGCGCGCTGCACTGGCTTCGCCGCAGCGGTGCTTGGTTGTTCTTGCTCAGGGCGCGCGACGTCTGTCGGCGTGCCGTGTTCGTCGAGCTCTTCTTCTGCAAGGCCAAGAAAGACCATGGTCTTCTTCAGTGGATTGCCCATCTTCTTCTCCTCACGAATGCGTGTGCGTGGTGCGCTGCTGATTCGAGGCTAACCGGTAGTTGGCCGATTGCCCGTGATTGCGCTGCCGATTCTTAGGTGTGTCGCGCCGGCAGCGATGGCTTCGGCATAGTCGTGCGTCATTCCTGCAGAGATGCTTGTGGCACGAGGATCGAGCGCGCGCACGCGCTCAGCGAAGCCGTGCAAGCGGGCAAATGCGCTCTCGGCCTCTTCTTCTTCGGGCAGTGGCGCCACCGCCATCACTCCCCGCAACTGCAGTGTGGGGGTCTCGAGAATTCGCTCGGCGATGCGTTCGATTTCTGTCGGGTGCGCCCCACCACGCCCCGGGTCATTGGTGAGATTAACCTGCACAAACGCTTCGATTGGGGTGTCGACTTCTGCGGTGCGCAACGATTCAACTAGCCGCTCGCGGTCGATGGAGTGTATGGCGTGGGCGTATTTTGCCGCCTGGCGGGCTTTCTTTGTCTGTAGCTGGCCGATGAAGTGCCACCGCAGGGGCAAATCTGCGAGTTCGGCAGATTTGAGCTGCGCTTCTTGGTGCCGATTTTCACCCACGTCGCTCACGCCCAACGCTGCAAGCTCTCGTACGAGCGACGCGGGGTGAAATTTTGTCACCACAATCAGCGTGAGGTCGTCAGCTTCACGCCCCGCAGCCGTCGCCGCTGCGGCAATGCGCTGCTGCATCTGGGCCAACCGGGCAGCCAAGGCACTGCGTTCGAGCATGGCTACTTCAAAATCTCAGGGATATCGAGGTCGAGGTCGTCGCCGTCAAATGCGGGGTCAATGATCTGCTCTTCGACTGGCGGGCTCACGATGACCTCACCAAACTCGCGGGCGGCTTCGGTGTTGCCAGCGGTTTCAGTGCGCGCTTCCGCATGCGTTGGCAGATCCTCGATCGATTCCACATGGCTTGCCCGGCGCCCGCGCTCGGGCGCCCGCTGCATGTTGTTTGCCAATTGGTCTGGGTCGAAACCAGCTGCAATCACGGTCACACGGACTTCATCACCGAGGGTGTCGTCGATGACCGTGCCGAAGATAATGTTCGCTTCTTCGTGCACCACATCATGCACGAGCTGGGAGGCTTCAGTGATTTCGCTCAACGCCAGGTTCGATGAGCCTTGAATCGAGAGCAGCACTCCGTGCGCACCTTCAATTGAGGCTTCAAGCAGCGGTGAGGCGACAGCCAGCTCAGCGGCCTTAATTGCTCGGTCTGCGCCTCGCGCCGACCCGATACCCATGAGGGCAGAGCCTGCGCCCTGCATGACCGATTTCACGTCTGCGAAGTCGACATTGATGAGGCCGGGAGTCGTGATGAGGTCGGTGATACCTTGCACGCCAGCGAGCAGCACCTGATCGGCCGCAGCAAAAGCCTCGATCATGCTAATACCCTGCTCGCTGATCTCGAGCAGGCGGTCGTTCGGCACGACGATGAGGGTGTCGACCTCGTTCTTGAGGTGATCGCCGCCGTGCTCGGCCTGCGACTGGCGGCGCTTGCCCTCGAAGCCGAACGGCTTCGTGCCGACGCCGAGGGTGAGCGCGCCGCTCG
>JAAZHL010000051.1 GCA_012510755.1 Leucobacter sp. | reverse complement strand
GTCCCACACCATGCCAGCGGCAGCGGTGTCGTGTGCAGTGCACAGGTGTGATCTGGTGGGGTGAGTGCGGCAGCTGCACGCCCAAACCCGGTCGGCATGGGCTGGGCAGTAGCTGCGCATTCTCGGGCTCAACACAAACCCCCAACCCTGACCGATCAGAGCGAGTATCTGGTCGATTTCGTCATGCCAGGTCGACGGGGCAGCCACTGGTTCAAGGGCTGCCGAAGTGCGGCATGTTTTCAGGTCGCAGTCGTATGCCACGACCTCTTTTCGGAGTACCCGACTCATGGCGACACCACCGACTCAAACTCGGCATCTTCGGCTGCAGCGAACGCGGGATCTACGTTCCGACGTCGCACGTTGCAGCTATCGCGGAGGCAGTGCGCTCTGTCGAACTCGGGCCAGCTCACTGGCCCCCAATCGTGTTCCCCGCGAGCACATGCGGCACGCTCCAGGGCTTCACGTTCTCGACGGAGCTTCCTCGTTGAAGGCATGGGCTCCTGTGGAGTCTCAGAGGGTGTGAACGGCGTGACTCCCCACCGCCAGCGCTCCGGGGTTTGCACGATCGACTTCGCGACGTAAGCCGGAGCCCACGTGATCGAAGACTTCGCTCGGCCAAGTATCCAGCGAGCCGCAGCCACCACGTCAATCTCGGCCAAGTCGACCCTGCCCGCCAGCTCCGACTTGAGGTTTGCAACCGTCAACGTCGGGTGAACCTTGGCAAGCTGCTCATCGAGCGAATCATCGCCCGTCAGAATTTTTCTCGCGCCCGTGTCTGGAATGGATTGGATGGAAGGATTTTTATAACTATTCCTATCCTTCCTATCCTTTTCTCTTCCTATAAAGGACTCTTGATAATCAAGAGTGGCTGGTTCCGACTCTTGATTATCAAGAGTGGCTCTGACCTGGGGTTTTGTTGACCACTCTTGATTTTCGAGAGTGGCTGGTGGTTCCACTCTTGATTTTCGAGAGTGGCTCTGACCTGGGGTTTTAATATCGAGGTCTACTGGCGTATCCGACTGAATAATGGCTTCATCGAGAGGCATTTCGGTGCCCTGTGGCGGGTCTTGAAGCACGAGCCGGAACCGTTTTTGACCGCCACAGGGTTGCCCGTTCGCGCGCCGTGCACCTTGCGGATAACGATCACGAATCTCGATGAGGAACCCATGCCGCATCAAGTTCTCTTTTGCTGCACGCCAAGCAGACTGACCGAGACCGAGTTCTGCACTCACTTCAGTCTGGGTGAGCCCGTGTCCCTGGTCGTGTGACATAAGTGACAACAGCACCAAGACAGCGTTGCCAGTGAGCCCGCTCCCCCCTCGCACCCACCAGTTTCGATGCTGCCCAAACTCCCGCTCGAACGCGAGACGCGGTCGAATGATTTGCGTGTCCATGCTCATGACTGCTCCCACGCCCAACCGCCTTTCTGGGGGTGCGGAGGCTTTTTAGCCTCCGCACCTGCACCGCCACCCGGAGAACCCACAGCGGGTGAGGTGTTGGCGGTCTCCTCTACCGTTAGATCACGGGTGTTGCCGGTGTCGGGAGCACCGAGCCCGCTAGGCACAGGAGAACTCTCATGAGTATTCGCCGTTGGTTCCGTAGAACCCCCAAGGAGTACCCGCAGCAACAAGCTCGAGAGCAACTCGCCGAGCCTCCGCTGTTCACTGTCACTGAGACCCAAAACCCCAGCGATTCTGATATCGAACATGCGATAGCAGTCCTCTGTGATACTGTTGATCGTACCCTCCCGCTCAATCCTGCATATGTGCGCCCCGTCCTTGTGGAGGGCGAACGGCACCTGATCCGTGTCTGGTCGCACGATCAGCTTGTAGGCGCGGCGGTAGTCGTGCGCGACGGAAGTCAAGAGAACCGTATGTCTCACAATCGGGTGTCCTCGCATATAGTCGGGTACCTCGGTAAGCGCTACCGCAGCCTCGATCTGATCGCGGTCGATCCCAACTACCGTCGCCAAGGCGTAGGAGAACTTCTGCTGCGCAGTGCAGAGGTCGTGGCACATCGGCAAGGTGCCCGATTCTTGACGCTGATCGTCAAGCACGATTCCGAGGCGGTCGCATTCTTTCAGGAAGCCGGCTACGACGTCCTCGAACTTGGCGTGCCGCTGGTTGTGCAATCGAGCAGCGGGGCTCCAGTCGGGATGCCGCTCGAGCCCCCGCACTGCTGGGGAGTCAAGCAGCTCATCGGCTAAGAAGCTCGGCCAACTGCCCAAGGCGATGCTGACAGGCCAACACCGACCCCTGCAAACCCCTAGACACGACGGGATCAGCCCACGCTGGCTATTCAAAAATTCATACTGGTCATGAATGCACGGCGCGATGACAAGGTGATGGCGGTTTGATGCTGAAGGTTTGATGAAGTTCGAACCATTCTTTGGGAGAATGGAGGCCTCACGCGATACTTTTCTAGGGTTTGCGCGTGAGACCGTGTCATACTTGTGAGACACGTGAGATATTCCTTTCCAACGGAGTGTCACTGAGCCCCTGGTGTTGGTAGCACTGGGGGCTCAACTTTTTTAGTTTGTTTCAGGCGGGTAAACCGCCACAGATGCAATGACGGCTCGAATCTGTCCATAGTCCTCAACTGATAGCGAGACTTTGCCAGTAAGTCGTCGGTTCACCCACATGGAGTTCTTGCCAAGTTTCCTTGCAATCCACCCACGACTCAGATCCCGGGCCACACGCATCTGTTCTAGCTCTAGAGCTGCTGCTTCGTTTGTAGTTGGCATGGTTTCACAATATCCGTAATCGTTACACTGTGCAACACTTGATGAAACGATGCGTGACATTATTACTCGTTAAGAGTATTTTTGAAATATGACGATGCAACTAGACTCCACTCCCACTACGCCAAAGGTGACTGGGGAGCGCATAGCGCTGCTCTTGTGGCGCAACAATATGTCTGTTGCTTCCCTCGCCCGCGAGATCGGAAAAGACAGGTCGCTGATAAGCCTGAAGATGAACAATCACCGACGGTGGTATCTAGATGAACTTCTAGATGTGGCTGAGGTGCTAGACACCACGGTTGGATACCTGCTTGGTGAGACCAATGAGGACCGCAGGTCATCTATTGTGGCGCAAATGCAAAATACCCCCACCGCGAACGATGAGGGTATATGGCGCGCCCCGAGGGATTCGAACCCCCGACCTTCTGATCCGTAGTCAGATGCTCTATCCAGCTGAGCTAGGGGCGCATTGTTGATTTCTCAACCTCACAGACTTTACCTGATTCTTTTGAGAAATGGAAATTGACGAGTGTGGCCCATGGTTGTGGCCAGCGATTTTCATGACGATGACTGCGCTGCGCGCCCGCTGGGAGGGGGCACCACTTGTGTATCGCACCCCTGCAATTGCGAGACCAGGTAACCTGGCTAGGTGTCAACCGAACTTCTGACCCCAGCTCTCGCCCGCGCCGAATCGTTGATTCGTGAAATCGCTGATTACCCCAGCCCGGGAATCCTGTTTCGAGACATCACCCCGCTGCTCGCCGATGGTGAGGCCTTCAAAGCGACGATCGACGCATTGATCGCCCCCTTCGAGGGTGAGTTTGATGTGGTCGCTGGCATCGAAGCGCGCGGGTTTTTGCTCGCGAGCGCAGCTGGCTATGCATCGGGCAAGGGCGTGGTTCCGGTACGTAAAGCCGGCAAGCTGCCGCAGCCGGCCATGAGCATTGACTATTCGCTCGAGTACGGCACCGCCACCATCGAGATGCATGCTGACCTGCAGCCGGGCACGCGTGTGCTGCTGATCGACGATGTGCTCGCGACAGGCGGGACGGTAGAGGCATCACTCGACATGCTTGAGCAACTTGGCTACCCGGTGTGTGGCACGGCCGTGCTGTTTGAGATTGCTGATCTGAATGGGCGATCCCGCGTGGATTCTCACCCGTTGCACACCGTCTTTCGCAGCTAAGTGTTCACTGCAGGTGAGCAAACTGAGGGCAAGGTAGCTAGTGGGTATGGGCGCAAGATCGAAGAGGGACAAACAGAAGCTCCCCTCGCCCGACTTCTTCGACCTTGCGGGTTCTGACCCCGATCTGCTGAACTCGGGGCGCATACCCGACCCTCAGCCCGCACACACTCCGCTCTTTCGCTGGCTCGCGAAAGTGTTCACCGCAGTCGAGGCCAGGCTGCGCGCGCGAGGCAATCTGTCGCTGCGTTACACGATTCGTTTCTTCTGGTGTCTTGTTGGCATCATCGGCCTCTTTCTGTTGGTAGGGCCGATCATCAACCAGCCCATGACGTTCGATGAGGTTATTGACTCGGCGGACATCAAAACGGTCGACTGGATCGCGACCGATGTTGAAATTGACTACGAAGTCTCGCGTGGTGACGGGGGCGAGTTTGTTGCACAGGTTCGTGAGAGCTACGTTGCAAACTTCACGAATGGCCCTGAGTCGAACGTCGAGCGCGTGCTCGTTACCGAATATCAGGGCCGCGACGTTGAGTTCGCGCTGGGTGAGGTCACTGTTGACGGTGCCAAGGCAGCGGTCACCGTAGACCGCAAACCGACCACTACGAGCATCAGGGTCAGCCGAGCCGACGGCGAAAAGTTTGATGGCACCGCTCAGATTGAGTTTCACTACACCCTGCATCA
Organism: Leucobacter sp.; assembly: GCA_012510755.1. Classification (GTDB taxonomy): domain Bacteria; phylum Actinomycetota; class Actinomycetes; order Actinomycetales; family Microbacteriaceae; genus Leucobacter. Next base: position 5,423 of record JAAZHL010000051.1, on the reverse strand, counting down.
TCTCGTGTCGATGGACATTGATGACGCGACTGGGCGCGAAGCAGACAAGTGGTCGTGGCCTCTGTTCGCGCCCACTTGGCCGCAGGCGATGAAAGGCATCGAGGTCTCGTTGACCCTGTCGCATGAGGTGAACGATGCGCTCATGCGGCAGCCCCGCGCCTATGTCGGCTGGTTGCTGGTCAGCGGCACCGAGTGGCTGAGCCCAGAAGGCGAAAGCGCCTTTGGCGTCAGCTATTCATTCAGCAATGACGATTCGCTGCCACCGAACTCGGACGTCTGGTTGATCGTCGCATTTAAGCCCGACACGTTCACCCTGCCGCCAACGACCGGGCTGTTCTGGCTGCAAAGTTGGGGTCCGCTCATACCGATTGCGTTTCTGCTGGTGCTGCTGCTGTTTGCGCTGGCCGCCAGGCGCATTGTGTGGGCAGACAGTGCGGGCGATCCTTGGTACCTGCCTCGCAATGAACCACCAGACGACCTCTCACCTGCGCGCGCAGCACACTTGCTTGGCAATCGTCGGCACGACGAACTCGTTTCGGCGCTCGTTGGTGATGTCGGCGACGTCGGTGACAAGGGTGCCGCTGCTGACACCGTCGCGATGGGGCAGGGCAGCTCCCTCACAAAGAGTGGCAAGCGAAAGCCCAACAAATCTTCAAAGAAACTACTCAACGCCAAGAGCGCACGCCGCACTGAACTGGTTCGCAAGCGCTGGCTGATTCGGGTCGCCGAGGCAGCACAGCGCGCAGGAAGAATCGGCAGCCTCTACGCAGTCATGCTGCGCACCGCGGGTTGGGCCGCAAATGATGTGACGGTGAAGCAAGAGCTTCGCTGGGTGCCGAATAGTTATATTCGTGACACGTTTCTGCTCGCGCCGCTCGCCATCACGCTGCTGCAATGGGGGCTGCTGCGTCAGCTCTCACACCAGGTCATTCTGTTGGTCATCTGGTGGCCGGCGGTTTTCGTGCTCGTGTCGACCGTGCTCGCGCTTGTGATTGTGGTGTTGGTGTGGCGGCCGCGGCCGCTCACGCCCGAAGGCGCGCTAACAATGCAGCAACTCAAGGGAATCGATGTCTGGGCGAGGGCGACCCGCCTGCTCGACCGTGGCCCGCTTGACGACAAGCTGCTGCCATATGCGGTGCTTTTTGAATCGCCGCGCCAGGCCGGTCAAGCGATCTACACGCATGCCGTGCGTGAGACTGGCGATCGTAGCCTGGGGCAGAACTGGCGCACCAAAGATTTCATCTCGGTGCCTGCCTTGCTCGGGTTTGTGGCTGCGCTTGCGGTGCTCACGACTTCGATCGTGACGGTGTCTACGAAGCCCGCGCCTTACGACATCGACATGAGGCATGTGACCCAATACAGCGACCTCACGGGCACGTTCTATACGCAGATCACCGGCTTCGAACTTGAGGCAGAACTTTCGCGCAGCCCCGAAGGGCAAGCGCTGATCGAGGTTGTCGAGCATCTGACCGTGTTGTTTGACGACAATTCGGCGGTGGCGCCGCAGTTTGAGCGTGAGTGGACAACAACTCGGCTCGGACAAGACCGGGGCTTTGAGCTCACGTCGGTCACGCTTGATGGCGCCCAGGTGCCATATCGGCAGTTCGAGCACGAGCACACGAATAGCACCGTGCTGCACACCCAAATGCAAGAGGTGCTTGGGGGCGAGCACACCTTCGAAGTCAGGTACACGCTGCATAGCGCAGCCGTCGACCGCAGCGATATCAACAGCAGTTACCAAGAGGTGCGCTGGGCAGGTTTGCTTTCGTTCTGGGATGACACGTACTACACGAACCCTTCGAACGCCTTCGATGGCACCGCGCCTGTGCGGCCGATTCGTGTGACGTTCACGATTGCTCAAGATTTGGTCGACCAGGTGAAGCACGCCGGGTGGATCGATTTCGACTTCGATCGGCCGCGAGTACCGCACGAACGGGGCAACGTTTCGCTGCCGTGGGTGATTGAGAGCATCGGTTATCCGTACGAAAAGGGCGGGGCCTATGATGTGCGACTAGGATCAGAAAGCCTCTCCGCTGACGGCTCACTTGTGGCCTCAATCGACGTTGACGAGATGCAGCTCAGGCCTCGGGTGTATGGCGACGAGCCAGTCGAGGAGTTCATGATCGATGCTGAGCTGAACGCTGCAGCGAATAGGTTTGAGTTCGGTCTGAGAGACGACCTCGGGGTGCTGCTGCGCTTTGCAGACGGCACATTTACCGGCATCGAGAAGGGCGCTGCTGAGCAGTACTTCTCGAAGTATTGGTCGCCCTATGCGATCATGCTTGCACTGGCGGGGCTCATCATGATTTTCTCGCTCGTCATTCTTGTGGTGGCCATCAGGTGGCATGGGCAGGCGAGCGCATCGCTCTCGCTGACCTCGTTTGCGACGATTCCGATCTTGTTTGTGGCGCAGTGCGTGTTGTTCATGTGGACGGTCATGTCGATGGCTGGTGGTAGCGCTCAAGGTTGGGTCGCAATTTGGGTTGGCGTCGCTTTGATCGCGTCAGTGACCGCGCAAATAGTTATGGTGTCGCGCCGGCGACTAACAGGGCGTAGCACCGCCTAATTCTGTCGCGCCACCACTGTTGTCGGTCGGATGTTGCTTGGTTATGTGCGAGTTTGTTGGGGTCAAGCGTAGGCCTGCGTACGGTGATTCCCCCGTGCTGCGGCAACAGCGACTCGTTGGTGACGTCGCCGTCGAGGAGCGCGACGGTGCCGAGGCCGCAGGCTCCTGCGAGCCCGACCCCCGGGCCGAGCGGGGAGTCGACGCTTGCTTCGGGCAGCGCGGCGGCGAGGTGCAGCCCCATGCCGATACCGACGCTCGTGTCGAGTGCGCTTGAGACGACCGCGGGCAGCCCCGCCGCGGCGATAATGTCAATCGCGCGGGTGATGCCGCCGAGTGGTTGTGCTTTTACGATGAGCAGGTCGGCGGCACCAGATCTCGCGACCGCGAGCGGGTCGCTGGCTTTGCGCACACTTTCGTCTGCGGCGATTCGCACGAGCGGGGTGGGGCGGTCGGCGCTGGCCGCGCTGCTGACGCTCGCGCTGTTGCCGGTGTCACTCGTGCTGCTCGCACCACTGGTGATTGTGAGCCGGCGGCGCACCACAACAAGCTCGTCGATGCTCATGCACGGCTGCTCGGCGTAGTCGAGATCAAACTCTGCGAGTGCGGTCAGTGCGCGCTCAGCCTCGTCAACGCTCCACCCGCCGTTCGCATCGATGCGCACCAGCGCGTTGTCGCCCATCAGCTCGCGCACGGCGCGCACCCGGGCGATGTCGTCGTCGAGGCTCTGCCCCTTCTCGGCAACCTTCACCTTGGCGGTGGTGCACCCCTCGAAACGGGCCAGCACGTCTGCGACCTCGCCTGCTGCCACCGCGGGCACCGTGGCGTTGACCTCAACGCGCGACCGCCGCAGCGGGGGTAGCGTGCCCCACCCGTATTCGATTGCGGCGGCGAGCCATGCTGCGGCTTCGCCATCGGCGTACTCGAGAAACGGCGAGAACTCGCTCGCGCCATTCGGGCCTTCGAACAGGGCCGCTTCGCGGGTCCGAATGCCACGAAATTGTGTGCGGGTAGCGAGAGAAACGATGTGTACGCGTTCAAGCAATTCACTGAGTGTCGGCCACCACGGAGCGGCGACGTCTGAGTTGGCTGCGTTGCGCGAGGTGCTTGGCATGCCTCAATCTTCGCATTGTTGGTCATGCTCACGCTCGTGGTCGTGCTTGCGGGGCCTAGCTCAAGGTGCGGTGAGATCGCCGCGGTGCGGCAAGACCAATAAGCTAAGGGCATGAGCGACAAGCAGGTTTCAGATCTCTTTGACCCGACCCAGTGGCAGGTGGCGCCTGGTGCCGACTCGTACACTGACATCACCGCGCACCTCAGCAACGACGGAGCGATTGCGCGTATCGCGTTCGACCGACCCGAGGTGCGCAATGCGTTTCGTCCGCATACGGTCGACGAGTTGTACGATGCGCTTGAGCGCGTGCGTGTAAACCCGCGGGTCGGGGTCGTGCTGCTGACAGGAAACGGGCCAAGCCCCAAAGACGGCGGCTGGGCGTTCTGTTCGGGCGGCGACCAACGTATTCGCGGCCGAGACGGCTACAAGTACGCGGAATCTGAGACCGAGGTGTCAGCTGCCGAGTCGAAGGCCCGTGCGGGCCGACTGCACATTCTCGAGGTGCAGCGTTTAATTCGGTTCATGCCCAAAGTGGTCATCGCACTTGTGCCTGGGTGGGCCGCCGGTGGGGGGCATTCGCTCAACGTCGTATGTGACCTGTCGATCGCGAGTGCCGAGCACGGCAAGTTTAAGCAGACCGACGCCGATGTTGGCTCATTCGACGCGGGGTATGGCAGCGCCTACTTTGCGCGCCAGATTGGTCAGAAAGCCGCGCGTGAGATCTTTTTCTTGGCCAAGGAATACTCGGCGCAACGTGCCTATGAGCTGGGTGCCATCAACGCGGTGGTGCCGCACGACGAACTTGAACGCACGGGTATTGAGTGGGCTCGTATCATTCTCGGTAAGTCGCCGACCGCGATTCGTATGCTGAAATACGCGTTCAACGCGGTCGACGATGGAATTGTGGGGCAACAGCTCTTTGCCGGCGAGACCACGCGCCTCGCGTACGGCACCGACGAAGCAGTTGAGGGGCGCGACGCGTTTCTTGAGAAGCGTGACCCAGACTGGGCGCCATACCCGTACTACTACTGATTCTCGACGCTCCCTTCGCGCTGCTTCTGAACCACGCGCGGTGGAGCATTGCCATGCCAAGCTGCTCCAGAGGCATGAGCGTTGGCTCAGTTGCGGGGGTCGAGAGGCGTCGGCTGTTTGTGAGAATGAGCGCCAGCGATCCTTGTCGTGCACTCAGTTCGACAACCGGGCATCGATCGCGTAAACTCTTATCTGGTAGTTGACTTCTGCCATACTTTTCTGTGCCTAAATGACACGAAATCGCCAGGCGGCAGAGTGAAGTAAAAAATGAAGGCACACCGCAGAGGGTGGTGGCGCAATTGGTAGCGCAACGGTCTCCAAAACCGTAGGTTGCAGGTTCGAGTCCTGTCCGCCCTGCGATACCTGGTCGTTTGAGAGAGCGACCAGGCAGATGAAAGGAACACCTGTGAGCAGCAATGAAGTCGAGGGGCCCGCGAGCAGCGGTGAACTCGTCGATCGTGCAAAAGCTGACCGCGAGAAGAAGTCGTGGTTCGGTCGCATCGTGCTGTTCATTCAGCAGGTCATCTCCGAACTCAAAAAGGTAGTCACGCCGACTCGTAAAGAGCTCATCAACTACACGCTTGTGGTGCTGGCCTTCGTGGTCATCATGATGGGCTTGGTGTGGCTACTTGACCAGGCCTTCGGCTGGGTCACCGTGTTTCTCTTCGGCACGCCCGTATAAGTTCGCGCGAACCCTTTAGGCAGCAGTTGGGG
>JAAZHL010000391.1 GCA_012510755.1 Leucobacter sp. | reverse complement strand
TACAGGTGTGTCGGCGCGTCGGCGGCGCGTCGGCGCTGAGCGACAACCAAACCGGTTGCTGCCCCAGCCACTACCAAGAGGGCAATAGCTGCTGTCCACCACAGCCAGGCCGGTGAGCCATCAGCGGGGGCCGCGATTCCGGCGGCCTGCTGTTCTACGGTCGCGCCGCTCTGTGAGCTCACTACTGCCTTCTTAGCGGCGTCAAGCGTGGCAATCGAGATCTCTTGCCCAACGTTGATGCTGCCTTGCAGGGTGATCGTGTGCTTGCCGGTGAGACCCGCAGGCAACTTACCGATCCAGCGCACGACGCCGTTTGCGTCGGCCTTTGCGTTGGTGTCGAGCACGGTGGGGTCAGAGTAGATGACCACGAGAATGCCGGTCCCGTTGGGCTCGAAGCCTGAGGCCGTGATCTCGATTTCGCCGCCCGAGACGAGGTCGGCAGCGGGGGTCACAACGGTGAGGCCAGTAGTCGCAGGCGGGGTTGCCGCCGGCGTACGCTCTTCAGCAGGGCCTTGACCGGTAGTCACCGCAGGGCTGCTCACGCTACCTGGTGAGCCTACGGTAAAGGTGACATTATCAAGATCGAAGCCACCTCCGCCACCGTTTCCACCACCGCTGACACCACCGGTAATGGGCACATTGCCCCACGTCACCGAACCGTCTGTGTGCGCAGTGAAGCTACCAGCAGCGAGGTTCAACCCATAGGTTGCGCCATTCACGGTAATTGAGCCTGATAGCGGGCTGTTTACCGCGATCACTGGGTTCGCAAATACCTCTTCCATGGCTCCGCCATGACCCCAGAACGTGACTGAACCAGAATACCGTACCGTACCGGTACGAGTGGCTGAATTCCAGTTACTGCCAACTGCTTGCGGGTAGATGTAACCACCTGGGCCACCACCGACACCGTTCGGAATCACTCGGCCCTTGGCTGGACGGCTGGGTTCTGTGGTGTACGCGTAGAAGCCGCTTGACACACCCCAGGTGAGTGAGCCTGCTCCGGGCACCACGGGAGGGATAACCGGGTCGCTCGTTTGCGATCCTAGTAGCTCATTCCATTTCGCTTCGGTGACGGTCACATCGACGAGTGCATACAAGCTACCTGGGTCATTCGGCCCCGAGTGCGACTTCCAGATGAGCAACTCATACTGCTTCGTGCGGTCAAGCTTTGCCTTTTCTGCGCTGAGCGTGAAGATGGCAGTGCCCTCAGCATTTCTCGGGGGCTGGTAGGCGAAGGCCGCGTAGCCTCCACCTATCGACACATTAGCGGCAGTGCCCTTCTCAATGAGCGCAGCGTATATGTCGGTCGGCATATTCTTTGCTGTCGACTTAACGTTCAGTTTGCCGTCTGCGACAGTGATCGATTCGACGGTAGCAGAGGGCGTGGATGAACCTGGCTCACCGAAGGTCACCGAAGTGAACGTCTCAAACGGACCATACTTCGCCCCACCACCCGGATACGTGACAATACCCCACGACCCATCAGCAAGCGCCTTCGACTCATCAGCAGTCAACGACAACGTCGCC
>JAAZHL010000427.1 GCA_012510755.1 Leucobacter sp. | reverse complement strand
GAGAGGCCGTGGAGACCGCGGCCGGGGAAGAGGGATGTGCCCCCTCTTTCGAGAAACTGGTGGACGTGCATTCCGCTGCCGGGCATTTTGTAGAGGGGCTTGGGCATGAAAGTGACGAAGAGCCCCATCTCCTCCGCCACGGTCCGGATGATCCACTTGGCCACGCAGACGCTGTCGGCGGCCCTGACAAGATCCATGAAGTCGAGCTCGATCTCGAGCTGGGAGGCCCCAACCTCGTGGTGGTGATATTTCACGGGGATTCCCGCCTGTTCCATGATATGAACTGTGCGGTTACGGAAGTCGAGATACCGGTCCTCGGGGGGAAGCCTGTGGTATCCCTTGTGGGGTCCGAAGCGGGGGACGGAGGAGTATTCTTCTCCAAGGCCCTCGGAGGAGCCGACTGAATAGCCGGCGTGATCCAGGCCGGTGGAATACTCCACCGACTCGAAGACGTAGTATTCAAGCTCAACGAGCATCATGGCCCGGTCGGCCAGGTTTTTCTCCCTGAGGAAGGCGGCGGTCCGTTCAGCCACAGACCTGGGATACTGGTCGAAGGTGTTCCGCTCGGTGGAGACCACGTCACAGATCACGTGCACAGTGCGGAATTCCTCCCGCTCCTCGAGGAAAGCGGCGGACCTGTCCGGGATGGCCACCATGTCGGACTTGTCCACTTTGGCGAAGCCGTAGTTCGAGGCGTCGAAGCCGATGCCGTCACGGAAAACGGCTTCGGTAACGTAGCCCCGGGGGATGGTCACAGAGCGCATACCCCCCGAGATGTCGAACATGAGCAGGTTCAGGAAATCGGCGTCAAAACTTTTTTCCGAGAAATCCGGAAAGGCTGACAGGTTCATCTTCATTCCTCCACATTGATCCCGGTGTCGGACCGTGTGTGCCGGAGAATGGCCGGCCCGCCCTCCCATTATAGAAGGAGCGGCCGTTTTCTCAATTTCTGCCGGACAATTCGGAATGAAAAGTTTTGAAATCACGGGCTGACATTTTTTCATCGTCCAAGGAAATCGAGAACCCTGAGAAGAAAACCCCTGGAAAAACCGATGGCATCCTCCGGGCAGACCTCCTGGCAGCAGTAGCATCGTATGCACTTTTCATAATCAATGTCAATGAAATTATTTTTCTTCATGACCATGGCGCCAGCCGGACACAACCGGGCGCACTTTCCGCACCCTATACAGTCCCCGGGGCGCTGGACGGGCCGGGAGGAAAGAAACCGCTTCCCGATGCCGTCGAGGAAGGACGGCAGCAGATGAAGGGAATCGAGCCGCGGAATGTCAACCTTTTCAAAGGTGAAGTCCGGCGGGAGGTCTCCGCCCGTTTTTCCGATATTCTCAGGCAAAAGGTTCCGCCGCGCGGCGGAGCGGTAGAGCGGAAAGGCCTGAAGGTCGGCCCCGAGGAGGGAGCAGAGGCGGAGGTCAAGGGCCAGCGGATCGGTGGAGGCGGCAAGGAGACCGAAGTGCCGCGGGTGTCCGTTCCCCGGGCCCCGGCCTTCCATGCCCTCGATGCCGTCCATGATGGTGAGGGATGGGGCGAGGCTTCTCGCGATGTCCAGGTGGAGATCGGCGAACACGTCCCTGTCCAGTCCGACGGTGTAGTGCCACGATGCCTTCCGCTGCCGGACTACCGTACCGAAGAGGTTTTTCACCCCAAGGGTGAGCATCATCTGGGCGTGGGTCTTGAGCTTGGGCAGGTTGATGATCCTGTCGGCTTCGACAGCCTTTCGGGAGACCTCCACTCTCTGGAAAACTGAGCCCTCCGCCATGGGGAGGGGGACAGGATCGTCAAGCTCTTCGCAGGAGATGTTCAGTTCTCGGGCCACCTCTGCCATTCCTGTTTTCGAAGCCACACCGGAAAACCCGTCAAGCCCGGGACTGTCGGCGATGAATGGGCGTCCCCCCGCTGCCAGGACCCTGAGGGCTACGGCCCGGACCACTTCGGGGTGAGTGGTGATGCACCGCCCGGGGAGAGAGGCGGAGAGGAGGTTGGGCTTCAGGAGTACCCTTTCCCCGGGATGAACGAACCGGTCCATTCCCCCCATGGATTCCAGAAGAGCGTCCAGCCGTTCTCCCAGGATATTTCTTTCATAGGATGCGCACCTAAAGAGCCCCACCACCGGAATACCTGACATGACTCGTCCCCCTTGCACGGTTTTGTATAATATACTCTACCATCTGCGGCAGTTTTCTGTTCCGGGATGTCGGGGCCGCGGAAGAAAAAAGAAACATACCTTCATCGAACAGGAAAGGATCGGGGAGATCATGGCATATGCGTCCCAGCAGTTTTTTCTCCAGAAACGGGAGGTGGGCCTGATTGCCCCAGTCCTGTGCACTATGAGGAT
>JAAZHL010000050.1 GCA_012510755.1 Leucobacter sp. | reverse complement strand
GGTGGGCACTGCCGCCGAGCACCTGCTGCCGCGACCAGGCCACACCTGCCGTGTCGAGGGCGCTTTCGAGCGCGGCCTGTTCGAGCGATCGAATGCGCCAGTTGCTGCCGCGGTGTAGTGCCGCTTGCACGGCCTCGGCAGCCTCTGTGCGGCCATCGCGCAAGAACACGACACTCGTTGCGAGTTCGTCAAGCTCATCGAGCACATGGCTGGTCACGAGTATCGCCACGCCCTCGGCCGCGAGTGCAGTCAGCATGCGGCGCTGCGTCGCGCGGGCGTCTGGGTCGAGGCCCGAAGCTGGTTCGTCGAGCAACAGCACGCTGGGCTGGTGGGCGATGGCGCGGGCAAGGCTGAGGCGTTGTTTCTGGCCACGCGACAGCGTGTTCGTGCGCTGCCCTGCCAGCGCCTCGAGACCAGCATGGGCAAGCAGTCGCGACGTGCGTTGCTGTGCCACGGCACCCGTCAGGCCGTACATGGCACACACGGCCATGAGGGTCTCGTGCACCGTGAGTTGCGGCCACGAGCCGAGCGCATCTGGCATCCACCCAAGGCACGTGCGTGCGCGAAGAGTGTCGGTGACCGTGTCAAAGCCCCCGATGTGTGCGCTGCCGGCGTCAGGCTTCAGCAGGGTCGCAAGCATCAGCATCAGTGTGGTTTTGCCGCTGCCGTTCGGGCCCACGAGGGCAGTGATCTCACCCGGTGCGACTGAGAACGTCGCGTCGTGCACGATCGTTGTGCTGCCGAACGACCGAGACAGGTGCTGCGCGGAGATGGCGGGCGTCATGTGGCAAGCATAGCTGGGTCGCTGACTCCAGCCAGAGAATAGAAAAGGATCCCGGGGCGCGGGCGCCCCGGGATCCGATCCTCGTAGAAAATTACAGCGTTTCGCCGAGCTTGAAGCCCTTTACATCGTCACCCTCGCGAGTGTACGAGAAACCGTCAGCGCCGATCGTCACTGCCATTTCGCTGGCGTCGGTGCGAGCCACTACCGGCTGTGGGTTGCCATCGAGATCGAGCACGAGCGAAGCGTCGGTGTACCACGACGGAACAACGGGGTTGCCCCACCAGTCGCGACGCTGGTTGTCGTGCACGTCCCAGGTAACCACAGGGTTGTCGGGGTCGCCAGTGTAGTAGTCCTGCGTGTAGATCTCGACGCGGTGACCGTCGGGGTCGCGCAGGTAGAGGTAGAACGCGTTCGACACACCGTGACGGCCGGGGCCGCGCTCAATGTGATCACTCAACCGCAGTGCGCCGAGCTTGTCGCAGATCGCGAGAATGTTGTGCTTCTCGTGCGTGGCGAAAGCAACGTGGTGCATGCGCGGGCCATCGCCGCCAGTCGCAGCGGTGTCGTGCACGGTCGGCTTGCGGCGCAACCATGCCGCGTATACGGTTCCCTCGTTATCTTGAATGTCTTCGGTCACACGGAAGCCGAGGTCTTGGTAGTGACGCACTGCGCGCGGCACGTCAGGGGTGACCTGGTTGAAGTGATCGAGACGCACGAGTTCGCCAGGAATGTGCAGATCGTAACGCCATGCGAGACGCTCTTGGTGCTCAGTCTGGAAGAAGAACTCGTAGGGGAAGCCGAGCGGGTCAACGACGCGCACCGAATCACCGATGCCCTTCACGAAGCCGTTCTCGTTGCGGCGAACGTCGCAGCCGAGCTCGGTGTAGAACGCTACGGCCTTGTCGAGGTCTTCGGGCGTGCGTACACGGTATGAGAACGCAGCGACAGCGGCAAGCGGGCCCTTGCGCAGCACGAGGTTGTGGTGAATGAATTCATCAGTCGAACGCAAGTAGATGGTCTCGTCGTCTTCTTCGGTGACGTAGAGGCCGAGCGCGTCGACGTAGAACTTGCGCGAAGCTGCGAGGTCGGTGACCACAAGCTCCATGTAGGCGCAGCGCAGAATGTCTGGTGCTGCGGCCGTGGGCGTAGCGACAGGGTTGTCAGAGTGGATCGGGGCTTCTTTTGTCACCCAGAAACCCGAAGAGGTCTTGTCGCTCTCGTTGAGTTTTGCCATGATGTGTTCCTTCACTGGTTGTGCGTCATCTGAGACCGTCATGCTGCGACTGCTCGCAGCATGACGGGGAATCAGTGGCTGGGGTGCTGCGACGGTACGCAGCCTGGAGGGACGGTAGGTTACTTGCCTGCACCGAAGCGTGGTGAGTGTGCTTCGTTCAGTGTGATTTGGATTGACTGTGACGTGGTGTAGAAATCTACTGAGCGGTAGCCGCCTTCGCGGCCCAGCCCCGACGCCTTCACGCCGCCGAACGGGGTGCGCAGGTCACGCACGTTGTTCGAGTTGAGCCACACCATGCCTGACTCAATGCCGTGAGCAAAGTTGTGCGCACGTTTCAAGTTCGTGGTCCATACGTAGGCTGCGAGGCCGTACTTGGTGTCGTTCGCGAGCTGCAGTGCCTCTTCATCGGTGTCGAAGGGGGTAATTGCAACGACCGGGCCAAAGATTTCTTCTTGGAAGATTCTGGCATCGGACTTCACATCAGCGAATACGGTGGGTGCGACGTAGTTGCCCTCTGGGAACCCTTCGGGGCGACCGCCACCAGCGACGAGACGACCTTCGCCCTTGCCGATCTCGACGTAGCTCATGACCTTCTCGAAGTGGCTTGGGTGCACGAGCGCGCCGACCTCGGTCGCGGGGTCGCTCGGCAGGCCAATCACGATGTTCTTGGCGCGCTCTGCATAACGAGCGACAAAGTCGTCGTAGATCGAGCGCTCAACGAGCACGCGTGAGCCTGCGGTGCAGCGTTCGCCGTTCAGGCTGAACACGCTGAAGACCGTCGCGTCGAGGGCTTCTTCAAGATCAGCATCGGCGAACACGACTGAGGGGCTCTTGCCGCCGAGTTCGAGCGACAGACCCTTGAGCAGGGGAGCGGCGTTGGTCGAGATCATCGCGCCGGTCGAGCTGTCACCGGTAAAGGAGATGAGAGGCACGTCAGGGTGCTTGACCAATGCGTCACCCGCGACGCCGCCCGAACCGAGAATGAGGTTGAATACGCCTTCTGGCACGCCAGCCTCGCGGAAGATCTCAGGCCACAGCGCGGCCGACAGGGGAGTGTAGCTCGCCGGCTTCAGCACGACCGTGTTGCCTGTCGCAAGCGCCGGTGCGAGCTTCCATGATTCCTGCATGAACGGCACGTTCCACGGGGTGATGAGGCCAGCAACGCCAATCGGCTTGCGGTTTACGTAGTTGATCTGCCGGCCTGGAACCTTGGTGACGTTGTCATGCTGCGCGACGATGAGGTCAGCAAAGAAACGGAAGTTCTCGGCAGCGCGGCGTGCCTGCCCCTTCGCCTGCGTGATGGGCAGACCCGAGTCCCAGCTCTCGATCAGCGCGAGCTGGTCGTCGCGTGACTCAACGATGTCAGCGACTTTGTGCAGAATTCGTGAACGCTCGCGGGGCAGCATCTGGGGCCAGGGGCCTTCGTCAAATGCGCGCTTGGCAGCTGCGACCGCAAGGTCGACGTCGGCCTTACCCGCAGAAGCTGCCTTGATGTACACCTCGTTGGTGACGGGCTCGATCACATCGAACTCGGCCCCGTCTTGTGCATCAACGAACTTGCCGTCGATGAAGAGTTGAATCTTCTCTGGGAGCCCTGAGGGCTTTTCGTGAGCCATAATCTGTAACTTTCTCGAGGAGGGTGATGAATGGATGAGGAAAAACTGAGTGTGGAACGGGTGAGGTGAGTCACCTATGCCGCCGGAACCTCAGTGCGGTGTTTCGTGTGGTGTTGGTGTGCGAGCACTGCGCGCAGTGTTTTAAGACGATGTTCGCGCGCAGCGAGCTCGATTTCAATAGCTGGTGAACGATCAATCACCATCTTGAGAATGCGGTCGTGTTCTTCGACCGATTCACGGGCGCGGCCAGGAACGAAGCTAAACGACGAGTCGCGGAGCACCTTCATGCGGTTCCAACCCCGATGGACGAGGTCGAGAATGTGCGGGTTCGGGCACTGCTCGAAGAGCACACTGTGAAACTCGAGGTTAAGCTCGGTGAACTGTTGTGGGTCGAAATCATCGAGGCTAAGACGCATGCGATCGTTGATCTCTGCTGCCCTGCGCAATTGGTCTGCGGTGATGTCGGTAGCCGACAGCGCGGTCGCCGCGCCCTCGACGAGGGCAAGGGTTTGCATAGTGTTTTGGTACTCGGTCTCTTTGATCAGCGCGACCTGCGCACCCACGTTGAGCTCGAACGTAACAAAGCCCTCAGCCTCGAGGCGGCGAATTGCTTCGCGCACCGGTACGACAGACATGCCAAGTTCCTTGGCAATCGGCGCCAAAACAAGCCGATAGCCGGGCACATACTGGCCGCTATCGATGCGAGATCGCATGAGGCGATAAGCCTGCTCGCTCTTTGAGAGTGTTGCCATCGTTACGCCTGTGCGCTCTGTTCAGCCTCGTAGCGTGCCCGCCACTCAGCGTTCATCGGAAACAGCCCGTCGACTGCTGCACCCTTTGCAACCTGGTCAGCAACCCAAGCGTCTTCGGTCTCTTGCATAGCCGAGTCACGAGCGACCTCTTCGAGCAGGAACGGGGGGATCACGATGACGCCATCACGGTCGCCCATAATGATGTCGCCCGGCTGTACCGCAGCTCCACCGCACGCAATTGTGACGTCGGTCTCCCACGGCACGTGGCGTCGCCCGAGCACGCTGGGGTGTGCGCCCTGCGAAAAGACCGGAATCTCGAACTCGTGCACCGCAGCGAAGTCTCGCACGCCGCCATCAGTCACGATGCCTGCAGCGCCGCGCACCTGTGCGCGCAGGGCAAGCACGTCACCGACGGTGCCGGTAGAAGGCACGCCACGGGCCTCAACAACGAGCACCTCACCCTCGTTGACCGAGTCGAATGCGCGCTTCTGGGCGTTGTAGCCGCCACCGTGTGCCTTGAAGAGATCAGGTCGAAACGGAATGAAACGCAGCGTCTTCGCCGTGCCGAGAATGCGATCCCCCTCATGGTTGGGGTACACGCCATCAATAAAGATGTCGACGTAGCCGCGCTTACGCAGTGCAGCTGACACGGTGGCGACTGCCACGCCGTCGAGCAGCTTGCGAATCTCGTCGGTCAGTGGCCCAGCCGCTGCTGCCTCGGGCTCACCCTCGAGCGGGGTCGCGCGGCCAGCTGCGACAGCGGCCTCGTGAGCTGCTGTGTCGCCCCACGCCTCGACGCGCTGCAGATCGTCGGTTTTGGGTTTGTTGCCAAAATCACCAAATGGGTGAGTGCCCTGCGTGATCGTGGTGATCAGGCGGCCGGTAGTGGGAGCGCCCGGGGCTGCCGGGGCGTCGACCTCGACCTCAACAACGTCGCCGGGGATGACGACTGAACTGCCGGCCGGGGTACCGGTAAGAATGACATCGCCGGTCTCGAGCGTCATATGCTGCGAGAGGTCGGCAACTAACTGACCAAACGAGAACTTAAGCGTGTCGCTGGAGTCTTCTTGCACCAATTGGCCGTTGACCCAGGTGCGTACCCGCCAGGCATCTTGGGCGATACCTTCGGTGCTGATCGCCACTGGTCCGATTGGGGTGTAGCCATCGCCGCCCTTGTTGCGCACGTTCGAACCCTTATCGGCTGCACGCAAGTCGTACAGGCCGAAATCATTGGCTGCGGTGATCTTCGCCACATGCTTGTAACCATCTTCGGGGGAGACCCAGCGGGCAGGCTCGCCGATGACGAGCGCGATCTCGCCTTCAAACGAGAGCAGCTCTGTGCCGGCGGGGCGCTCGATAGTGCCGTTTGTCGCCCCGAGTGAGCTTGCTGGCTTGAAGAAATAGCTGGCAAATTCTGGGGTGCGACCGCGCTGCGCGATGCGCGAGGCATAGTTCAGGTGAACGGCAACGATCTTGCCAGGGGTGTCAATACCGTAACTCATAGGTTCATCTCACTTACTTCGCTGTTGTATCTCAAATCATATACGATCTGTCTGGCTTTGAAAAGTATCTCACGCTGCCGTCAAGTTAATACTACGATCGAGGGGTCGAACCTTGCGACGAACCCGCGTCAATGAAACGCTCGACCAACGCCTCAGTC
>JAAZHL010000416.1 GCA_012510755.1 Leucobacter sp. | reverse complement strand
CGCCATAATACCGTCCACGGTTCTTCGTGTAAAATCTGTGTTTTCATTGAAAATATGGGCTTCGAGAAAATCGAGCAGTTTGGATATGAGATCATCGTCGGTTTTCGACTTGCGGCCGCCGAGCGCGGATGGGAGGTTGATATCGTTCCGATTTCACTGAATGAGAAGTTGGATTACGTTTATGATGAGTACATGCGTAAAAATGGCTACTCGGGAGGGTTTCTGCTCGGCTTCTTCCTACACTCCGACTTCCACCGCCAACTTCAGGATACCCGTATTCCGACCGTGGTGCTCGATAATCTGATCCTCAATCCAAAGGTGGCTTGCGTGGGTGTGGACAATCACCAGGGTGTAACCTCCGTTGTTGAGCATCTCGCGTCGCTCGGGCACAGCTCGATTGCGCTCATGAACGGCGAGGGCGTCAGCCGTGTTGCGCAGGAAAGATACATGGGATTTAAGGTCGGGATGAATAAGTGCAATCTGCCGCTCCGAAAGGACTTGATCGCTTACGGCGACTTCAGTTCCGAAAACACCGGTCTGCCTGTCCGGAGTTTTATCGAGAACGGGGCGACTGCCATCGTCTGTGCGAGCGACTATATCGCGGTCGGAGTTCTGCGGGAGCTCGATCTGCTTGACCTGCGCGTTCCGAAAGACATCAGCGTGACCGGATTCGATGATATTCCGATCGCGCGATATTCGTCGCCGCCGCTGACGACGGTTCGCCAGGGTCGTCTGAGCATCGGGAAGTGCGCGTGCCTGACGTTGGAACAGATTATGGGCGGAATGGCAATCAGCCGTTTTCTTCTGTCGCCCGGGTTGATTGTCCGACAATCGACCGGCCCCGTTCGTTAGCCGGAACGCTTCGTCTCCGACCGGAGAACCCCGCTTTTATCGAATGACGTATCACCCGGGGCCCGCTGAGTGATTTGTCCGATTGCATAGAAAACGGCCTTCGACGGCGGCCATTTTCGTCCGGTTAAACGAGGCGATTTTTGTTTTTTTGACGTTTACATATTCCATATCCGGTGATATACTTAATTGCCCGAACTCCGGAAACGGATGCGTTTGTGCGCAGACGGTGTTTTTGCCGGGCGCACATCGACCCGGCCGGAGAGCGGAGTGATTTTTGAAAGGAGGTGTATTGATGCCTACGTTCAACCAGTTGGTTAATTCCGGAAGAGCCTCCAAGACTTTTAAGTCGAAGGCGCCGGCGCTTCAAACCGGAATGAACACACTCCACAAGCAGGAGACCGACGAGTCCTCGCCGCAAAAGAGAGGCGTGTGCACCGTTGTTAAGACGGTTACGCCCAAGAAGCCGAATTCGGCTTTGCGCAAAGTTGCCAGAGTTCGTCTTACGAATGCTTATGAGGTGTACGCTTACATTCCGGGGATCGGACATAATCTGCAGGAGCACTCGGTTGTTTTGATTCGCGGCGGACGTGTTCGGGATCTCCCGGGCGTTCGTTACCACGTAATCAGAGGAACCTTGGATACCGCAGGTGTTGCCAATCGTCTTCAAGGCCGTTCCAAGTACGGAGCCAAGAGGCCGAAGGCCGGAAAAGTCAAGAAGTAGAGCATTCTGTGGTTGGACAGATAAGTGGTCAGTACACTGTCTATATACCGGGTTTCCGGGAACGGACATTGCGACTGGCGCGACACGGTCCAAACGTGAGTACCTGTGATTTGAGAACGATCTGATAATCATTAGAGGAGGGAAGACAAGTGCCAAGAAGAGGCAATGTCCCACAAAGAGAAGTGCTCCCCGATCCGCTTTACAACGATATTAGGGTGACGAAACTCATCAATAATATTATGTTGGACGGAAAGAAGGGGGTTGCGCAAAAGATCTGTTACGATGCTTTTGAAATTATAAAGAATCGTTCAGGCAAAGAGCCCTTGGAAGTTTTTCTGCAGGCTTTGGAAAATGTTATGCCCGTGTTGGAAGTTAAAGCGAGACGTGTCGGCGGAGCAAACTATCAGGTTCCGATCGAAGTTCGTCCCGCCAGACGTCTGACGCTGGGACTTCGGTGGATCGTTCTTTTCGCGAGAAAAAGAAGCGAGCGCACGATGAGTGAGCGGCTCGCAAACGAACTGCTCGACGCTACAAACAACACCGGTGGCGCATACAAGAAGAAGGAAGACATACACAAGAT
>JAAZHL010000390.1 GCA_012510755.1 Leucobacter sp. | reverse complement strand
TTTCTGTCGAAACGTGCGCTTGATCTGCGAGGATCACTGGCGTCGGTGTCACCATTTCACCGACGGCTTCTCCACGAGCACGCTCCATATCGAGCGCGTGCTGCAAGATCACGACCGCTGCCGCCTGATCAATGATTGCTCGGCTCTGTTTGGTGTTGCGGCCGGCCTGACGCAACTGGCCCTGCGCAGACACGGTAGACAACCGCTCATCAACCAGCCGCACCCCGATCGAGTGCCCCGCACCGAGGTCGGCCAGTTGCACCGCGAACTGTTGCGCGTCTTCGGTCGACGGCGTTCGGTGCCCTCCCAGCCCGAGCGGCAATCCAACGACAATCTCGAACGCGTCGTATTCCCGAGCCAGCTCAAGAATGCGCTGCAGGTCTGTCTGGCCCTCGGCTGCCCGCGCCACCGTCTCGAGCGGCATCGCGAGCAGGCCGCTCGGGTCACAGAGAGCGACGCCAATGCGGGCCTTGCCGACGTCGATGCCGAATCGAACTCCAGGTCTCATGCGCACTACTCGGTCAGGCTGCGACGGATCTCGGCGAGGGCATCATCGATCTTTGACACATCGGCCCCGCCGCCTTGGGCGAGATCGTCCTTGCCGCCGCCACCGCCGCCAAGCACTCCCGCGCCAGTGCGCGCAAGTGCCCCGGCTTTCACGCCCAGGTCACGCGCGGCGGGCGTCGTAGCGACAATCACCACAGGCTTGCCCCCGGCATCGCCGGCCAACACCACAACCGCTGCTTCAGCGGCGAGCCGCTCACGAATCTGCTGTACGAGGCCGCGAATGTCATCGGCGCTGCCGACGCTGCCCACCGAAGTGAGCACGCCGCGCAGACCGCCAATGGTTTCGGCGTTGTTCACGAGCTCAGGCACACGCTCACCAAGACGAGCCGCCTCAAGCTGAGCGATCTTCTTCTCGGCTGCACGCAGCTGCGTGTTGAGCTCTGACACCCGCTCAACCAGTTCAAGCCGCGGCACCTTGAGTCCACTGGTCAGCTGCTGCACGATCGAACGCTCTAAGGCAAAATTGCGAAACGCCTCCATGCCCACAAACGACTCGACGCGGCGGTTGGTGCTGCCCACCGAGCTCTCGCTTACCAGGTTGATCATGCCGACCTCGGCTGAACTCGCAACGTGCGTGCCTGCGCACAGCTCACGTGACCAGTCACCGCCAATATCGACAACCCGCACCCGGTCACCGTATTTTTCGCCGAACAGAGCCATCGCGCCGAGCGCCTTGGCTTCATCCAGTGCCATCTCACGCGTCACGACCTCAAAGTCGGCCCGCACCGCGAGGTTCGCGATCTCTTCGATCTCGCTCTTCGTTTCAGTGCTCAACGCATCGCTGTGCGTGAAGTCAAGACGCATATAGCCCGCTTTGTTGTACGAGCCCGCCTGATGGGCGTTGTCACCGAGCACCTGGCGCAAGGCGGCATGCATGATGTGCGTGGCCGAGTGGGCCTGCGTCGCACCGCGACGGTAATCGGCATCAACCCGGGTCTCAGCCGGATCATCTATCGCAACAGTGCCGAGCGTCAACTTCACAGTGTGCACGATCAACCCAGGCACAGGCTTCTGCACATCGAGCACTTCTGCTTCGAAGCCTGGGCCGACAATCATGCCCTGATCGCTGTCTTGCCCGCCAGACTCTGCCCAAAGCGAAGTCTCAGCAAGCACCAGCTCGGCCACCTGACCCTCATGCGCTGCTGTCGCAGGCTGACCGTCGACCACGATGCCGAGCACACGTGATTCGTAATTGAGTTCGTCATAGCCAACGAACGCTGTTTCGCCGAGACCGCGCAGCTCTTTGTACACCGACAGGTCGGCACGCTGCCCCTTTTTGGCCTTTGCGTCGGCCTTTGCGCGATCCTTTTGTTCTTGCATGAGCTTCGCAAAGACGTCGCGATCGACGTTCATGCCCGCGTCTTCAACGATCTCAAGCGTCAGTTCGATCGGAAACCCGTGAGTGTCGTGCAACAAAAACGCGGTCTCGCCCGATACCACCTGGGGCACCTTCGGGTCGAGAGAGGCAGTGCCGTGCGTCTCGCTGATCGCATCATCAAGCAGATCGAGGCCAGCCTTTAGCGTGCGCAAGAAGGTCTTTTCTTCTGCGTGCACCACCGGAAAAATGAAGTCGTCAAAATTTTCAGCGAGTTCGGGGTAGGCCCCCTTCATCGCATCATACGAGGTCGGCAGCAACTCGCTCAAGACCGGCCCCTCAACGCCGAGCAGCCGCATCGAGAGCAGCGCACGGCGAAGCAGTCGCCGCAAAATATACCCTCGGCCCTCATTCGACGGGGTCACGCCATCTGAGACGAGCATCAGCGCGCTGCGCACATGGTCAGCCACTACACGCAGCTTCACATCGGCCTCACCGTCGGCACCATAACGAACATTTGCGAGCTGCGCCGCGTGATCAAGCACCGGGCGCACCTGATCGATCTCGTACATGTTCTCGACGCCCTGCTTGATGAACGCCACGCGCTCAAGGCCCATGCCCGTGTCAATGTTCTGCTGCGGCAGGGGGCCCACGATGTCGAACTCAGTCTTTGATCGCACATTGTCGATCTGGTACTGCATGAACACGAGATTCCAGATTTCAACGTAGCGGTCGTCATCTGTGGCGGGCCCGCCGTCTATACCGTACGCAGGGCCGCGATCAAAGAAGATCTCGCTGCACGGGCCTGCAGGGCCCGGCTGGCCGGTCGACCAATAGTTCGTGTCTTTGCCGAGCCGCTGAATTCGCTCGTCGGGCAAACCAGCAATGCCCTGCCACAGCGCGAAGGCCTCTTCGTCGTCTTCGTAAACGGTGACCCACAAGTCTTTCGGGTCAAAACCCAAACCGCCATCGTCTTCTGGGGTCGTCAACAGCTCCCAGGCAAACCGAATCGCGCCCTCTTTGAAGTAGTCGCCAAAAGAGAAGTTGCCACACATTTGAAAGAAGGTGCCGTGGCGAGGCGTCTTGCCGACCTCTTCAATGTCGTTCGTACGGATGCACTTTTGCACGCTCGTCGCCCGCGGGTACGGCGCAGGCACCAGCCCCGAAAGATATGGCACGAACGGCACCATGCCGGCGACCGTGAACATGAGGCTGGGGTCGTCGCTCACCAACGAGGCCGACGGCACCACGGTATGCCCGCGCTTCTCAAAAAAATCGAGCCAGCGCTGGCGAATTTCAGCGGTCTGCATGCTTACTTCTTGGCCTCCAACTTGGCAAGACGGCGCTCAACGTCATCGAGCGCCTCAGAAAACTCCTCTTCAGCGACCCTGTAGCCACTGGCTAACGCGTCACTGAATTCACGGGCACCGCGATTCACCTGATCAAAGAAACGACGCCCACTCGGTGTCTGGTTCACGAAGTGCGCCCCGACAAAGCCGAGGGCTACCCCGACCACGAGCCACGACAATCTGCGCATGCTGATCTCCAGTTCTCTCGACCCGCCAAGTCTAGCGGTTTGCACATACCGCCCGCTTGCAACGCTCACGAACTTGGCGTGCACTCACACCACAGAAAAAGGGCGCCGACTCCATTAGAAGCCGACGCCCTCGAATTCGGCACTCGTGCCGAATAACTATGACTAGCGCGCTGCGTAATATTCGACCACGAGCTGCACGTCACAGGTCACAGGAACCTCTGCGCGCTTCGGGCGACGCAGCAAACGTGCCTGCAGCTTGTCGAGCTCGACCTCGAGGTAACCGGGAACCGGAGGCAGAACTTCTGCGTGGCCACCGGCAGCGGCAACCTGGAATGGTTCGGTGCCTTCTGAGCGCTCTTTCACGTGAATGAGCTGGCCTGGCTTGACGCGGAACGACGGGCGGTCAACGATCTTGCCGTCGACGAGAATGTGGCGGTGCACGACCATCTGACGGGCCTGTGCGTTGGTGCGTGCGAAGCCGGCGCGCAGCACGAGTGCGTCGAGACGCATTTCGAGCAGCTCAACCAGGTTCTCACCGGTCAGGCCGTCTTGGCGACGCGCCTCTTTGAAGGCGATGACCAGCTGCTTTTCGCGAATACCGTATTGTGCCCGCAACCGCTGCTTCTCGCGCAGACGAGCGGCGTAGTCGCTGTCGCTCTTGCGCTTGGTGCGGCCGTGCTGGCCGGGGCCGTAGGGGCGCTTCTCGAGAAAGCGAGCAGCCTTAGGGGTCAGCGCGATGCCGAGCGCGCGCGACTGGCGAACCATTGCGCGTGTGCGTGTGGTTTTTGACACGTCGTGTCCTTTCGGGTTTCTGATGTTGTAGTAGGGCGAGGATCACGGTGCTCGCGCACCGTATGCCCACTGTTCTCTCGGTCTGTGCCTGGCCCGCGCTGTTGTGCACAGCGCACGCGACCAGGCGCACCGGTGCTCGGAGAGGAACCGTGCCCCGGTAAGGGAACGACCATTGCAGAAACCCGGCTACAGGGCGACTGCCATGACGGTGTTGCTTGCAGCCTGCCGCAAAACCACATGTTGGCCAACGTATATCGTATCATGACTGCGCTGCCCACATGGCGCATTCCGACCTCACTGTCCTCTGGTGATCTTGCGAATCTTTTCGAGCCGTTCGGCGATAGTTCTCTCGTTTCCGTGTTCGCTCGGCTGATAGTAGACCCGATCACGCAGCTCATCGGGCAGGTGCTGCTGTGTCAGCACACCGCGGGCGTCGTTGTGGGGGTATTTGTATCCTTGTCCGTGCCCGAGACGTTTGGCGCCCGGGTAGTGACCGTCGCGCAGGTGAATTGGCACACGACCAAATCTGCCCGCTTTCACATCAGCAATTGCGGCATCGATCGCCGAGATGACCGCATTCGATTTCGGCGCAGTTGCTAAGTAGATCGTTGCCTCGGCCAAGGGAATACGAGCTTCGGGCAGCCCGATCAGCTGTGTGGCCTCTGCCGCTGCGACCGCGATCGGCAGTGCTTGCGGGTCTGCCATGCCAATATCTTCGGCCGCATGTACCATCAGGCGACGCGCGATAAAGCGCGGGTCTTCGCCTGCTTCGATCTTGCGCGCAAGGTAGTGAATTGCGGCGTCAGGGTCACTGCCGCGAATTGACTTAATAAATGCACTGACCACGTCGTAGTGCTCATCACCGTTACGGTCGTAGCGCAGCAGCGCACGATCAATCGACGCCGAAACTATCTCTGCGGTAACCACCGGCTTGGTGGGATGTGCCGACTGCGCAGCTTCATCGGTGCTCTCGTCAGCTGCCGCTTCACCCACCAAGCTCAACGCAGATGCGGCTGCAGCTTCAAGGCCGGTCAGAGCCCGCCG
>JAAZHL010000007.1 GCA_012510755.1 Leucobacter sp. | reverse complement strand
GAATCGTGTTCGAGATCTGTGGGCGTGAGCGGCCAATGCGTTCGGCAAGTTGCTCTTGTGTAATGCCAAAATCGGCCAGCAGCTGCTGATAGGCAGACGCCTCTTCGAGCGGGTTTAGCTGTGCGCGGTGCAAGTTTTCGAGCAGCGCGACTCGCAGCATGTGTTCATCGGCGGTCGAGCGTATGATCGCCGGAATCTCGCTGAGTCCGGCGCGACCACTCGCGCGAAACCGGCGCTCGCCCATGATGAGCTCGTAACGAGGCTCACCTGCCGCCGGGGGAGGTGCAATCTCACGCACGACAACGGGTTGAAACACTCCAAACTCGCGAATGGAGTGGGTGAGCTCTTCGAGTGCCTCTTCATCGAATTCGGTGCGCGGCTGTGACCGGTTGGGAATGATGTCGCTAAGCGCCAGGTGGGTCAGCGTCGCGCCCGGCACCTCTTGCAACTCAGTTTCGTTTGTCGCCGGCGAGCTCGTCTTCTTGGCCGTCTTGACGCGCGCTGGTGCGGCGGCATCTTCGACTACGGGCGTGCCACTGGCGGCACCCTGACCAGCAAAAAAGACGTCAACGGGCCGTTCACCCTCTGAGGTTTGCGGGATCAATGCTCCGATTCCTCGCCCGAGACCACCACGCCGTTTCGTAGCCATCGTCACACCTCTTCTTCTTCACTCGAGTTCCACTTCGCAGCCATTTCTGCTGCGGCCTCCATATATGCAAGCGCCCCAATTGATGGTGCGTCATACGCATGTACGGTTTGACCATAACTCGGCGCCTCTGACACACGTACAGAGCGGGGTATCACCGCGTCTAACGTCTCCTCAGCAAAGTGTTGTCGCACTTCATGTGCGACTTCATTCGCGAGGTTGGTACGGGCATCAAACATTGTCAACAGAATGGTTGAAACCCTGAGATCAGGGTTGAGATGTTTCTGAATGAGCTCGATATTGCCAAGCAATTGGCTGAGGCCCTCAAGCGCATAGTATTCGCACTGAATAGGAATCAATACTTCGCGCGCAGCCACAAATGCATTGACGGTGAGCAAGCCGAGTGATGGTGGGCAGTCGATAAACACATAGTGAAAGGGCAGCTCAGACTCATCAAGAAAGGTCTGCAACGCCGTGCGCAATCGTTGCTCCCGCGCAACGAGTGACACTAGCTCAATCTCTGCGCCTGCCAGGTGGATGGTCGATGGCACACAGTACAAGCGTTCATGATCGGTGCTGAGTTGTAGCGCCTCAGACATCGTCTTGTCACCGAGTAAGACATCGTAAATGCTTGTGATTTCGGGCCGATGTGGCACACCGAGCGCGGTTGACGCATTGCCCTGGGGGTCAAGGTCTACAACCAAGACATTTGCACCGCGTCGCGCGAGCGCTGACGCAAGATTCACCGTCGTGGTGGTCTTGCCGACACCGCCCTTTTGATTGGACACCGTGATGATACGTGTCTCGGATGGCAGGGGAGACACGGTCGACTCAAGCCTGCGACGTCGACGAACCTTGTCGGCAAGATGGTTGCCCACCAGTGCGTTCTCGGGTTCGCTCATCAGATCCTCAGTCTTGTCATCGGCACGCAGGTACTGTCACCTCACTCGCGCTCTACACACTCTAGTCGTCTCATCGAGCTGACCGACACCGAGCTCTTGAACGCTCAAGTCGTGCACGCGATACTTGCGCAAGACCTTCTCAGCTGCCGCAATCTCTTGCTCGACAGACTCGCCCTTGAGTAATAAGAATTCGCCCCCGTCGCGCAAGAGTGGGGCAGCGAGCGGCACAAGTTTGCGCAAGGCTGTCACCGCACGTGCGGTGAGTTGGTCGACCTCGAAGGCATCGTGAAACTCTTCAGCACGACCGCGTTTCACTTCGACATTGTCGAGGCCGAGTCGATCAATCTGCTCGTTGAGCCATGCACAACGCCGCTCCATGGGTTCGATCAGCACGAAGCGCACATCTGGGCGCACGATCGCGAGCACCAAACCGGGCATGCCACCGCCAGTGCCAATATCTGCCACGCGTGCACCCGCGGTCAGCAACGGTGCGAGCACGGCGCTATTGAGCAGGTGACGTGTCCAGAGTCGCGCCGGCTCGAGTGGACCGATGAGACCTAACGGCTCACCTCGCTCAGCAAGATCAGCAGCAAAGGATCGCAAAACATCAATGCGGGGGCCAGCAATCTCGGCAGCGACTGCCGGCTCTGGTTCGACGACTTGTTTCACGTGAAACTATGCCGTGGTAATGACCAAGCGACGGTCGCGGCCCTCGCCACGCGACTCGCTGTGATGCCCGAGGTCAGCAACGATGTCATGCACCAGCTTGCGCTCATACGATGACATCGGCTCGAGCTCAACTTCGCTGCGCCCGGCAGCGAGCTGTGCGATCGCGGAATCGACGAGACTACGCAATTCTGTCTCGCGCGCACTCCGTGACCCACCAACATCGAGAATGAGTCGCGAGAATCTGCCAGTCTGGTTTTGTACGGCAATGCGCGTCAAGTCTTGCAGCGCTTGCACCGTCTCAGGCATCGCGAGACGATCGAGGTCTTCGCCACCGCCGGTCACTGACACATAAGCTCGTTCACTTGCCACTGAAATGTCGAGATCTCCATCAAGATCTGCGAGATCAAGCAGAGCCTCTATGTAGTCTGCGGCGAGGTCGCCCTCTGCCTCGAGATCTTCGAGATTCACTGAGTCTGTGGCTTCTAGGTTCGTGTTGCTCATCTTTGAACTCTATTTCTTCTTCTTTGCGCGCTTGGCACTGATTGGTTGCTGGCGCTGTCCCTGGGACGATGCATTGCCTTCGATGCGTTCGATCTCTGCGACTTCGTCTTCAGAAAGTTTGCCCTTGGCCTTCAGCTTGGCCTGTCGCTTACGCCAAGCCTCACTATTCGGGGTGGGCATGGTGTTGATCACAATAGCCTGTTGGGCCATGGTCCAGATATTTGAAGTGAACCAGTAGATGTTCAGGGCGAGCGGGAAAGCAACACCTGAGAACAAGAACGCAAACGGAATGATGTAGAGCATGATCTTTTGCTGACGGTACATCGGCGACGCTTTAGTCTCATCACTGACGTTCTTCGACATAATCTGCAGCTGTGTGAAGAACTGTGAAGCGATCATCAGCACCACGATCACGCCAAGCAACACGACGACAGTCCAGTTGTTCTGTTCCCAACCCTGTGTGAAGGTCAGTTTCAGGGGAGCACCGAAGATGCTGGCGGCGTTAAAGCTCTTCGTGAGTTCTTCATCCATGAAGCCCACGCCAACGTTGCCGTCGGCTGCGCCGCGCAACACATAAAACAGCGAGAAGAAGATTGGCATTTGCACGAGAATCGGCAGGCACGATGCAAACGGGTTGGTGCCGTGCTTCTTGTACAAGGCCATGGTCTCACGACTCATTGCCTCACGTGAGAACTGGTCGTTCTTACCCTTGTACTTGGCCTGAATCTTTTTCATCTCTGGCGCAAGGTCCATCATGCGCCGCTGCGACTTGATCTGTTTCACCGTGACGGGAATCAGCGCCGAACGCACCACGATCACTAGCCCAAGAATTGACAGCACCCACGTTGCTCCCGAGGCTGGGTCCATGCCAATTGCAGTAAAGAGTTGATGCCAAAGCATAAGCACCAACTCGACAAGCCAGCGCAATGGCCATAACAGTGTTTCGATGAAATCCACCGCGATCAGGCCTTTCGTGTATTTGGGCGAACGAATCCGCGTTTACTAATGGTAAATCTTTGACGTTCTTGTGTGGGCGGGTCGTCTATTCCGCCGGGTGTAAACGGATTGCACCGCAGCAATCTCCAGACCGTGAGCACTCCGCCTTTCAGCAGCCCTTGGTGCTGAAATACCTCCAAAGCGTACCGTGAACAACTTGGGTAGTACCTGCAGACCTGACCATACAGCGGCGAGATTACACGCCGATATACCAGCATAAACGCGATTGCGGCGTTTCGCGGCGCGAGCCACAACTCTTCAATGACTCTCATGAGCTGCCTGAAGTAGCCGTGATCGCTGCAGCTCTTGTACACGGTCAAGGGCGCGGGTGACATCTTGAGTGAGCTCATGAAATGTGGCCTCTGCAGCAGCCGGTAATACGCGAAACACGACATCTGCCCCAGCAAAGCCCTGAGAAATACGCTGTTGAGCGAGTGATTTCATGCGTCGACGCACCCGATTTCGCGTCACTGCATTGCCGACTGCTTTCGACACAATGAAACCGAAACGAGCAGGGGTGTGGCTCTCTACATGCAAAACCGCGTGGGTGATGCATGTCGCACCTCCCACGCGGTTACCACCGCGAACTATGCGCCGAAAGTCATCGCCCCGAAGAATTCGGTGCCGCTTTGCTGGCATGTTCGCTCAGTCAGCGAGGCTTTACGCAGTCAGCTTGCTGCGGCCCTTGCCGCGGCGTGCTGCAACAATGGCACGGCCTGCGCGGGTGCGCATACGTGCACGAAAGCCGTGCACCTTGGCACAACGACGGTTATTAGGCTGAAAGGTACGCTTACTCATAAAGAACTCCGTGAATTTTGTGCTTCTCGCACCGACAAGTCGACAACAGGATTACGTAACAGAGTACGCGCACCCATACAAGAGATTCATTTTACGCTGAAACTTGTGTTGAGTCAAAGCGTCGACCGCGAACAAGCAATTATCAGGTCTCCAACACACTACTGGATTGATTTCGATCGGCGTGTCTCAAGGCAACCTATCCAAGCAACTTGCCTGTGGACAAATCTGTGACTAACGTGGGGAAGACGTTTTCTTGGCTGCGATTACGGCTGAGCAAATATCGAGATCATACGGTGAAGTTGGGCGGCTTTATCTCAATTAAAGAGCTAACTTCTCCGCGAGGCATTGTGATTGACCGGGTGGCTCTTGACTGAGGACGAAGTACTGCGTGTGTGGGCGCAAATCACCCATTCAGTGATGGGTGACCCCACTGTCGGCCCAGCACGTGGGGCGCAGCTCGCTCTGGCGGTTCCTCGCGGGATCAGCAGTGCCGGGTTATTGCACCTCGCAGTGCAACTCGACTACACAGCGAATCTGATCGAGAACAATCTTCGGCCAGCGATCATGAATGCTATTGCCTCGATTCCTGCGGCTGGCATGATTGAGAATTTTCGGGTAGATGTTGACCCTGACGCTCAGCCCGCAATTGATCATGATCCTCGTGAACCAAAAGAAGAAACTTCGCCACCGCGTTTCGATGCCGCGGTGCCTGAAAGCTCTCGCCCATTTAATGAACCGCTTGGGCGTCACGCAGCAACGATGCAGGTCGATAGCCGATTGAATCCGAAATACGGTTTCGATAGCTTCGTCATCGGACAGTCGAACCGTTTTGCTCACGCTGCAGCTGTCGCAGTGAGTGAAGCACCTGCGCGCGCCTACAATCCACTGTTTATTTACGGTGATTCGGGGCTCGGCAAAACACACCTACTACACGCGATCGGGCATTATGCGCGCGAGCTCTACCCCGATATTCGGGTTCGCTATGTCAGTTCAGAAGATTTCACGAACGACTTCATCAACTCAATCGCCAATAACCAGGGTGCTGCCTTTCACGCCAGGTACCGCAGTGTCGATGTGCTACTTGTTGACGATATTCAGTTTCTTGAGGGTAAAGCAGAGACCCAAGAAGCGTTCTTTCACACATTCAACACACTGCACGATCACAACAAACAAGTGGTGATCACGAGTGATGTGCAACCAAAACAGCTGCGAGGCTTCGAAGAACGGATGCTCTCGCGCTTTGAGTGGGGATTGCTCACAGATATTCAGGCGCCCGACCTTGAAACTCGTATTGCGATCTTGCGAAAAAAGGCTCAGCGCGAGAACTTGGTGATTGATCACGATGTACTTGAGTTCATTGCATCAAGATTCACGTCAAATATTCGTGAGCTTGAGGGCGCACTCATTCGTGTGACCGCATTTTCAAGTCTTAATCAGCAACATATTGATCTCACACTTGCACAAACGGTCTTGAAAGACCTGATCACCGTTGATCAAGACAACGAAGTGCAGCCTGCCGACATCATCAGCCGTACGGCTGAGTATTACGATCTGCCAATTGACGATCTCTATGGCCCTTCTCGGGCGCAACAGATTGCGTTGGCGCGGCAAATTGCTATGTATCTGTGTCGTGAACTTACCTCTCTCTCTTTGCCAAAGATTGGTCAACTATTTGGCGGCTGAGATCACACCACCGTGATGTATGCCCACAAGAAGGTGACACAGCTCATTGCTGAGCGGCGTTCAATCTTCAATCAAGTTGCTGAGCTCACCGCGCTCGTTAAACAGAACACCAAATAGCTCGCTTCCACACTGTGGTTGCAAAGTTATCCACATGAACAGCCGGTGTTGTGAATAACTGGGGAGAACTCGCGTGTCTCTGTGCATGAACTGCGCTTTGCTGTGCATGGCACAGAGCAGACGATCTTTGGCATAAATACGCCATTCATTGGTTATACACTGCCTACCAACAAGTCACAACGATATAGTTTCCAACTGCTGACACGCCTCTCGAGAGTTATCCACAGTTTCCACAGTCCTTATTACTAATAACTCTTTATTTACTCTTATAGGGCTCTCGATCACGCTGTGGATGAACGAGGCTTCGGGCTCTGAACGCATTTTTAAATGACGTAAAGCATGAAGCGACCGAGTATGCAAAGATTGTCAGGCATGTACGCTGAGTCTGGCATGCTGTTTTGAAGCCGTGAAGGAGTTGCTATGCGTTTCACCGTCAACCGTGACGTGTTCAGTGAGGCCGTCTCCTTTGCGGCGAAACTTCTTCCTCAACGGCCCACTCAACCATTATTGAGTGGCGCCCTGATCGAGGTAGTAGACGGCGAACTCACACTGTCATCGTTTGACTACGAGACGTCGGCACGCACCACTGTCACCGCTGATGTGGTTGAACCCGGTCGTGCCTTAGTTTCTGGGCGTTTGCTCGGTGAGATCGCACAGCGATTGCCGCACTCTGATGTTGAGGTATCGCTTGTCGAAACCCGCGTGCAGATTCGATGTGGCTCAGCGTCGTTCAGCCTGCCTGCAATGCCGGTCGAGGAATACCCTCAGGTGCCACGCATTGATGCGGTTTCGGGCACAGTGCCAGCAGACGCGTTTGCTGAGGCAATTGCCCAGGTGTCGCTCGCTGCTTCAAAAGATGATGTCACGCCGGTGATTACCGGTGTGCAGTTTGAGATTGGCGATAATGCACTTACGCTGACAGCGACCGACCGTTATCGTGTTGCTACGCGGCGAATTGACTGGCAGCAAGTTGCTCAAGATGAGACGCAAACTGCGCTTGTGCCGGCCAAGGTCGTCATCGAGGTAGGCAAAACGTTTGCTGGTGACGGTGTTGTGCAAGTTGCGATCGTCAAAGACAACGAGCGTGAGTTGATTGCGTTCTCTGGCGGCAACAAGACGGTCACTTCACTCTTGATTAAGGGCAACTACCCGCCTGTCGGGCGACTCTTTCCTGAGCAGCTTGATAATTACGCGGTGATTAACACTGGTGACTTGGTTGAAGCCGTTGGTCGTGTGGGCCTGGTGCTCGAACGTGAAGCTGCGTTGAGGTTCTCGTTCTCTGAAGGTCAAGTAACTCTTGAGGCGGCCGGAACTGAGACGGCTCAGGCTGTCGAGAACGTTGACACACATCTCGTCGGTGATGAGATGGTGGTCTCGTTGAAGCCACAGTTTTTGCTTGATGGTTTGCGGTCGACTCACTCAGAGTTTGCGCGAATCGGTTTCACTCGTACCGAGAACCCCAGCAAGCCAGGGCCTGTGCTGATTACCAGTCAACGCAGCAAAGACGACGCAGATCAACAGGACTACCGTTATCTTTTGCAGCCGAACTTGCTGTTGCGTTAGGCCACGTGGTGCGGGTCACGCATCTGTCACTCGGTGACTATCGTAATTACGCGACAGCCGAGGTGTCATTGCAAACCGGCCTGAACTTGATCGTTGGTAGAAACGGGCAGGGTAAAACAAATCTCGTTGAGGCAATTGCATATTTTGCTCGATTGTCTTCGCATCGGGTAACTGGTGACACTGCGTTGATTAGGGCTGGCCAAGATGCGGCTGTCGCACGAATGCGGGTAGCGGTCGCAGACCGTGACGTATTGCTTGAGGTGCAAATCAACAAAGGCAAACCGAACCGTGCACAGATCAATCGAAATTCTGCCCGACCCCGAGATCTGACACGTTGGTTTTCGTGTGTGGTATTTGCGCCCGAAGACCTGTCGTTAGTGCGAGGCGAGCCCTCGATTAGACGCCGATTTCTTGATGAGGCGGTCGTGGCTCGTAATCCGGCGTTCGCGGCTACTCTGAACGACTACGACAGGGTGGTGAAACAGCGCACCGCACTGTTGAAATCTGCGCGAATCACGAGCAATCGATCGGCTGTCGATGCGACGCTTGAGGTCTGGAACGAGCAGTTGATCGATCTTGGTGTCACAATCATGCTCGCACGTCGCTCATTGGTGCGGTCGCTCGCAGGGCCGCTTCGTAGTGGCTATTTTTCAATCGTTGAACACGATCATGCGCCAACGATGCAACTCACCGAGTCTGTTGGACAGTGCCTTGCTGATTCTCATGTTTCACGTGAAACGATGCACTTCGAGCAGGACATGTCAGTGCTGCCCGGGGGAGAAGAGGTGGTCCCTGCGCCGCAGCCAACCGGCGATTCCGTTGATGTTTCACGTGAAACGCTCATTGCAGAATTTCGTGCAGCGCTTGAACTGATGCGACGACAAGAGTACGAACGCGGAGTCACGCTTCTTGGGCCACACAGAGACGACGTACTCTTTGAACTCAACGGGCTACCGGTCAAGGGCTTCGCCAGTCATGGAGAATCGTGGTCGTTTGCTCTGGCTTTGCGAATGGCACTAGCAACCTTGCTTCGTGACGAATCGGTGGTAGGGGACCCAGTAATTATTCTCGATGACGTGTTTGCCGAGCTTGATGCGAGACGACGAGCAGCGTTGATGCACCAGGTTTCGCAATTTGAACAAGTCTTGGTGACGGCTGCGGTTGAGGAAGATGTGCCACCGGGGGAGTGGCACCGTGTCTACATCGAGGCTGGGGCTGTCGTTGGTGCAGGGATGGGTCATGACGAGTCCTGACAAGCGATTTGCAAGTGAAGCCTACTTGCGCATAAAAGCACTGTTTCAAGGCAGGGCTATGCGATCGCGCAGGCACACACGCGAACTCAAGCCGGGCAGTACGCCCTTCTCAAAGGGAAGAGACCCGCAGTCTCTTGGTTCAGTTCTAGAAGTCGCTGCTTACGACATGGGCTGGACAAGTGACATCGAACAAGCTCAGCTCATTATTGATTGGCCCAAGATCATTGGTGAAAACACAGCGTCACACACGAAAGTTGTCGAGCTTCGTAATGGCGTACTGATCGTGCAGTGCGATTCAACCGCCTGGGCGACGGAGCTGAGGCGAATTCGAGCTCACGTACTCACAAGAATTTCCGAAGAATACCCGGCAGCTGAGATCGAGGATCTGCGCTTTCTTGCACCGGGCGCACCTTCTTGGCGCCACGGTGCTCGTGTCGCACGGGGACGTGGCCCGCGAGACACTTACGGGTGAGCCTGCTTCAGGAGGTCACATTTGTGCAAGCGACCCGATTTTGATCGTTGCTGGGACTCTATTTAGGCCAGCCTTACTCGGTATGGGGTGTTCCTGGGGAGAAATAGCCTCTGAAAGGCCCGGAATCGCGTCTTCTGACCCTCGGAATTGATAGGATTAGGTGCGAAGGTGTCGGGCCGTCAAAAAGCCCGCCAAATACGGGTAGAGAGATACAGCAACGCATGAGTTCAGAACAGGCAACGGCGACTGACGAGTACGGAGCTGGCGCTATTCAAGTGCTCGAGGGTCTCGAAGCGGTTCGTAAACGCCCCGGCATGTACATTGGCTCAACGGGTCCGAGGGGCTTGCACCACTTGGTGTATGAGATCGTTGATAACTCAGTCGATGAGGCCCTTGCTGGCTACTGCGATCTGATCAGTGTGACGATTCTTGAAGACGGCGCAGTTCGGGTTGTCGATAATGGGCGAGGGATTCCCGTCGACATGCATCCCACCGAAGGTCGGTCAACCGTCGAGGTAGTGCTGACGGTATTGCACGCCGGCGGCAAGTTCGGTGGCGGTGGATACGCCGTTTCAGGCGGTTTGCACGGTGTTGGCTCGTCCGTGG
>JAAZHL010000389.1 GCA_012510755.1 Leucobacter sp. | reverse complement strand
GTTCATCGTGACCATCACATTGAAAGCATCAGGTACGGCCGATTTCCTTGCAGCGCTGCCACGGGTAACCGGTATACACGCACCAGAAAGCGCATTCATGATCGCGTTCGACGGGAAACGGACTATGGGATCAGCCCGAATTGATCTACCCGAAATGAACGCCGGGTGGGAAGACGACGTGAAAGACCTACACGTTATGCAGTGGCTCGGTACGTTCGCTGAACTGGGGGAGCGGTTCGGTCGCGTAGCGGTCGTGTTCTACACCGATGATGTTCTTACTGACACGCCAGACGATAACCGGTACGTGCAACTCGCCGCGATGCTCGCGCTGCGTCTACGCCGCATTGGCGTGAAGATTGTCGATACTTGCGTGGTCGGTGCCGACGGCTGGGTCGGGCTGCTTGCAGAAAAGCTTGAACTGCGGAGCTTGAGCGAAATCACTGAAAGCAATCTTCACGAGGCAGGTCAGCAGCTACCAAGCATCGAAGAATGGCGCGAAAGCCACCCGGGACACACCACGAACACCCGTGAACAGATGCTCGCAATGGTCGAAGAGCAGTTGCAGCCAGTGAGCTAACAGTCGACCAGGTGCCGGGCAGGTACACCCGCCCGGCACCCACCAACTACTTCAAAAGACACCAGAGAAGGGAAACACAATGACAATGCAACACAACAACGATGAAGTAGCGATCGCCGGGATCAGGGAAGAACTGGAGAAGCGCGCATGACCTGGAAAACCCCGGAGCAGGTAGCCCGTGAAGAACTCGGCAGTGACGCACTCGCCGGTATCGGATACGAACAGCATCTGCCGTACATGATTCGCGCGATCGAGGCAGATCGCGCTGCACGCGATCTCTACGCGCTCATCGCTGAAGCCCTTGATGAGCGCGCCGAAATGGCAGACAACGAAACCGAGAAACAACGAACCCTCAAAGCCGCAGCCGCTGTGCGGGGAGAGGGCAACTATCAAGACCCCATCTGGAACATGTTCATCGGCAAAATGCTCGACGGCATCGAACGAGTCTACGGAGAGTGAGCGCCGCCGCCTCCGAGCAACAGAGGCTCGGAGGCGGCACACCGAGACACGCGACTCAACACCCGTGAACGGATTGAAAGAAATGAACCCCATGACTAGCGCTATGAATTCAAGCAACTCAGCAAACCTTCTCGCAGCATTCCCAACATCGACGGGCGCGAACACGCCTGAAACCTTGTTCATCGTCTTCTTTGACGGTGACAGCGCCAATGGAGGTGTTCGCTGCGATCTGCCCGACGTGAGCCACCTCACACGCGAGAACGTTGATGATGAGTGGATCGTGTTTGTGAACTGGGCTCAAACAGTTGCCCAAACGGCTGTGAAAGCTGGGCGGGTTGCATTGATCTACAACACCGTGCACCCACTCACTGATGCCCCTTCGGTCAGCCCGGTCGGAGTGCTCGCCAGCTCAATCACCCGCCTCTTGAACAGGCTGAACGTAGAACTCGATGACGTATGCATCATCAGTCAAGACGGATGGGCGCGGTTCACCCAAGAAGACGACGGCCGCTAACTATATCGCCACGAAGAAACCTGCTGAACGTGCACCGGGCGATGCACGACCTTGTTTCTCGCAGTACGCAGTAGCGGTATGCCGACGACAGAGGCCGGCATAGTTGGAGCGCGCTGCGCTCGCTACCCATATTCTGCAGGCTGCGCCTGACTTTCTTTGCCGTGAAGCCTGCGGCAGTCTACGGAACCCACGCCGCCGCACCACTTCACCACCACGCCCGCTGCGCGTGCATGGTTGCCGGGGGAGCCTCGCCCGCCTGCAGCTGCGCTTTGTCGTGCGCGGTCTGCCCCCTCTTGTGGCTGCTCTGGCGCGTGTTCTCCGAATGGCACTACGTGCCTTCACGGCAAAGAAACGTGAGGGGAGTTTGAGAGAGGGAACACTGTGGCACGCATCATTCATATTGAGCCCACCGAAGCACAATGGGCAGCAATCGACTACATCTTTGAAGGGCTCACCCCGTTCATTGCAGCTGAAACCGACGCACACGGTGAACCAACCGGCACACTTTTTGCGCAACGCATCATTGGGGATCAGTCAGTGCAGGAGTTTCGGGTTCAGGCCGATGGGCAGTACAGCTACGACGAGCTCAACGATCTGCACCAGGGCTGGACACGCTACGACGTCGACGGATACGTGAGCGTGGGAGGTCTCGGGTCTGATCAGGAGCACGCATCATGACCGAGGAAATACCCGCCATCGTCGCAGTCGTCATCTCGGCGCCGCTGTGGATCACTGCAATCTACCGAGCATTTATCGCCCCCGCGTCACGAAAGGACAGCCAGTAATGTTGCAACAAATCACCTTCGATATTGACTCACTGATACGTGAAGCTGACGTCGACGCAGCGCCCGCATGGCGCGGTGCACCGCTGCGTTACCACGAGGACTACTACAGCCCACAAGAACTCGATGCCGCATTCGAGCGGTACAAATTTGAGCACGGCTTGTTCGGTTGTATCCCACGCAGTCACATGTGGAACCGAGATTTCCACAGGGACGCTGCCGTCCTGAGCGTCGGCGGCCACGAGCTGCACCTCTACAGCGCAGACACCCGCTGCGACGACCTATTCGGTAGGCAAGATCACCAGCACCAAGCCGGCGAACTCCCCAACGCGCTCACGCACCAGGTCGTTTGTCCAACGTGCCAGTGGCACACAATCGACGCACACGAATACAACGTGCTCGAAGCATGGCACGACCACGCACTCCCCGGCTGGCGAGACCTCCCCGTCATTCCTCAGAAACAACAAGGAGACCGTAGTAAGCCAAAGACTCAGCCAAGGATTGCTACATGGGTTG
>JAAZHL010000388.1 GCA_012510755.1 Leucobacter sp. | reverse complement strand
GGGTATAGCTACACCATCATGAACGCTGACGAGGTGTGACGGCGGGCCCACGCCCGCGGCCCTGCTGGTAGACGTAGAGCGTCAGCATCGTCACGGTGAGGCCGAGCCCGATGGCCCACCATGGCGTGCCGGGAATCTCGGGGCTCACGCCCGCCTGTTGCACGTCGGCGATTGGGGTGGGCAAGACCCGTTCTGCGGTCACCAGAATGCGGTGACTGGTGATGCCGAGCGGGGTGCAGGTGACGAGGGTGACCAGGTCTTTGCCGAAGCGCGGAAACAGTGACGCGGTGTCATCGGGTTCAATGACCTTCGTTTCGAAGACTCGGTAGCTGAGCACCTCACCGAACACTTCGAGCTGAAATGTATCGCCGTTTTTGAGCTCGTCAAGCCGGTCGAACAGCGTGGCTTCTGCGAGCCCCCGGTGGGCGGTGAGCACGGCGTGGGTGCTCGCGCCGCCCACCGGCAGTGAGGTGCCCTGCAGGTGCCCCACCCCCTTTTCAAGCGTCGCATCGTCGGTGCCGTGGTAGATGGGCAGGTCGACATCGATCGCGTCGATGCGCAGTCGCCCCATCGCCCCGTTGACGTCGCCGTGCAGCAGCGTCTCATAGCGGTCGTCGCTCGCCGCGCCTGTGTCAGAGACCGGCTTGTGCGCATTCTCTGGCAGGGTCGCCTGCGAGGTGAGCAGCTGGTTATAGGCTGCGGCTGCGGCGAGCGCGTCGAGCCTGCTTTGGGGGCCGGCCTCGTAGGTGGCTTTGGCGAGACCGACGACGACTTTCGATTGATCGTATTGTGACAGCCACGAGGCGGTCGATGGGTAGAGAAAGACGGTGGCGCCTGCGAGGGCGAGCGCCGCGATTGCGAGCGCTCCCTTGGGCAGGCGCCACCGGTGTGGGCCCTCCACCGAGGGGGTACGCGATTGGGGGTCAGCTGCGGTGTACTCGCGTGAGCCTGTCGAGTTGGGGGGAAAGGCACTCATTACAGGTTCCTTTTGGTGCGAGGGGGCAGTTGATGGATGGCGCACCCTGTGCCGGTGGAGGGCGTAGGGTGGCGGAGCCACCAAGAGGTGGCTCCGCCGGGTCGGTTAGTGGTCGCCTGCCGCGTTGTGCTTGCGGCGTGAGACCATCGTTGCGGCGCCTGCTGCGATGGCCAGCAGGCTGAGGCCACCGATCATGAAGGCGACCGTGCCAGACGAGCCGGTGAGCGGCAGGTTTGGCGTGGTGCGCGGTGGGTTATCGACGGTCACCGACACGGTAGCGTCTGGTGCGGCAGCCTTGAGCTCGATGCCACACGTCCAGCCGTTGCCCGAAACCGAGTAGCCGGTTGGTGGCACTGACTCGAAGATGCAGAACGTCTCTTCCTTATCCGTACCAGTACCGAGGGCGATCGCGTCAAACACGATTTCACCGGTTGAGGTGGTCGTGAGGGGGCCGAGCAACGGGTCACCTGACATGTCACTCTTGTAGAGCGCGAACTGTGCGCCTGAGAGTGGAAGCGTCGTGCCCTGTCGCACCTTCACGACCTTCAGCTTGCCGAAGTTCACCTGAGCGCTACCAACTTCTTGGGTGACGCCGTTCACGACTCGAATGGCGTGGTTCGGAATCTCACCCGCACCAGTCACGATCGTCTCAAATGTCACCACATAGATCTGACCGGTTTGCACGTTTCGGTCACCCGATTCGGCTACCACCTCGAAGTCGAGGGTCAGCGTGTTGTTGTTGCCAGCTGGGGCTGGGTCGGGGTCAGGGTTCGTCACGGTGAAGTAGCTGACTGCGCTGCCGCCAAGGGTGACGCTCAGCGAACTCGGCACAAAGGTGAGCCGCGAGTCCAGCATGTCTTGAATCACGAAGCTCTCGATGGTGCTGGGCAGAGGATCGCCCCCTGTAGCAACGGGTGGCCTCGGAACCGGCACTGTCAGCGTCCAGGTCACGGTTTCGCCCTGCACTACGTAGTCGGGACTGACCGGGTTGCTCACCGTCTTCGATGGGTTGTCTGCGAGACGGTTCTTGGGGTAGACGTGCACGTTGTAGATCCACGACTTATCAACCGGGTTCGCGTGCGGCACCGTCACCAAGAATGGGTCAGCGGTCACCGTCGCGTTTGCGGGTGGCGTCGTTTCTGTCACGAGGTAGAGCCCCATTTGCAGGCCACTGAACGTGGTCACACCTGACGGGCTTGTGAACTGTTCAGGCGATGCAGTGTCAAGGCTGAAATTGCCGGTTTGCACCTGTGCGGGGGTCAGTGTGTCTGAGATGTGCTGCCAGCCAGCTGACGTTGACAGGTCAATGGGCACATTGTTGTACATCACACGCTGAATCGTGAAGCCGACATCACCAATACCCATGCCGAGTGCTGCAGCCGCCGCGCCGGTGAGTTCGGTGCCGTTGCCAGCGCTGCCCGGTGTACCGGCGTGTTTGTGCACGACGATCGAACCGCCACCCTGTGGTGGGGTGATATTTTGATCGGCTGCGCTGGCGGCTGTGCTCGTCGCCGCCACGCCTGCGAGCGCGAGTGCCGCGGCACCCATGAGAGCGAGCGCCCTGTTGAGGCCGCGCCCTCTCTTCTCGTTATTCATTGTTTTTCCTCTCTCAACGTGCTTCACTGCACTGTCTGAAAATCTGTAGTTGCCTGCGTAACCTGTTGGTCACTGTCACGTATGTCGGTCATTGCACCCCCGTCTGCGACCGAACGCGTCGCCAGTACAAGATGGCCAGCACTGCCGCAATCAGTGCGACACCTGTGCCCGCGATACCGAAGGTCTCGGCGCTCAGCCCACCGGTGAGTGGCAGCGTCACTGATGCCGCGGGTGCGTTCACGAAGCGATAGACCTCGTGTGCGCCGAGCGGCACTTGCACCGCAGACACGTCTGCGACTTCACTCCACGTGGCACAGGTCGTGCCGGTCAGCGCGGTGCATCGTTCAACTTTCTTGAGCACGTAGGCGAGCGGGCTACCGACCGCGGTCTGCGCCTCGGCCAACCCGTACGGACTGTCGGCCGACACCTCGAAGGTGTTCGCTGCCAGCACCGTGTCGGCGCCGGTGACTGCGGCGGGCGATCCTGGCCCCGTCGCCGTCAACGACCAATCACTCGGGCTTGCACTGCCGTCTCCCTCAACGTTCTTCAGCAGGCTCAGTTTCGCCACACACTTGATGGTGTTTGTCACTTCGAGCTCGTTGAGGTTGACCGGCGTCGTCGCCGGGGTGCGGGCTGCCAGTGTCAGCTGGTGACTCGCACCGTCTTTCAGCGAGACATCGGTAGCGGTGCCATTGACCGACGTGAGCTTCTGGTCAGTGACGGTGCACCCGGGTAGGTTCGCCGCGATCGTGACCGTCTCAGTGATGGTGACCTGGTTGCCCAGGGTGTAGCCGCCACGCGTGGCACCCCATGCGAGTGGGGTCGCCCCCGCCGCGCCCGGGCCGGTGGCGTTCAGCACGGCACTGATACCGGTTGGTAGGGTGTCGTCGCCGACCGCACCCGGCTCATGCACCGTGCGAATCGTCTCGCCAGCCGCGTCGGTGATCACCCACACCTTCGAAGCCGTGATCGAGGCCTCTTTGGGTGCTTCGCGGTTGGTGACCGTGCAGCTGACTGCAACATTTCGTGTCACCGTCACCGTGAAATCTTCCGCTGTACCGGTCACTGGGGTATCACCGCAGTCAACCGAGATCGGAGTCCAGCCATCCTTGGCGCCCTCGAGCACATTCACGGGAACCGATGTGGTCTGCTCAAGGTCGAACGCGAAGTTCACGCCGGTGGGGGCCGGGTCTGTCGGCGTTGTCAGGCTGAGCGAATCGACAAGCGTCGCTCCGCTGCGAATGTAGTCGCCATCGGTCTCTGCCGTGAACGTCCACCCACCGGCCGGCTCTGCAATCAACACATCTGACGCGTCCACCGTCCGTTTGACCACGGTCAAAGTGCCGCCGCAGTTCTTCACTGCGAGATCAGCCAGACGAGTTTGCAGATCTTCGAAGTTGTCAGCCAAAAAGTAGTCATCTCCGAGCACCGGACCACTGATCGCTTTGAGGTTCTGGTCAGAGCCGCCCGACAGGCCGATGCCGATCGGCACAATCTTCGTGCGTGAGCCGGGTGCCACACCGGCAGACGCCTTCAGCGCATTCGCCGACATGACCGCCTGTTCGACCATTCTGAACTGCACGTTGGTGTTCGTGTCACTGCCACTGCCGTAGGTGGTCGGGTCGCCGTCCGTCAAGAAGATCACCATGTCGTAGGCGGCAGTTGCGTTGACGAGTTGCAGCGCTGCGTCCCAGTTTGTGTAATTTGCGCCTTGGTTCGGCAATTCACTGTTGATTCTGGCAGCAGCACCCAGGTACCCAGTGTTGTCCGCCACACTGCCAGCGATCGAGAGATCGTACGGCGTGCCGTTGTTCATCGTCGAAGCTGTCGAAGCGAACCTGAAAAGAGTCACGTTCGAGGGAGTACCGCCGAGGGCGTCATTGCCAACGAAGAACTGACCGGCTTCGATCAGGTCGTCCATCTCGCCCGAGTCAATCGAGCCCGAGGTGTCGAACACCATCGCGATCGTCAGCCCGCAATACTCGGGAAAGCCCGGGTTGTTGCGCACGTTGACCCAGGCGTTGCTGACCGCCGTGTTGGGTTGGTTTCTGTCGGCGGTGATGTTTCGCGTGTAGTTGCTCGAGAGATTACTGCCAATAGTTACCTTGAAGCGGTACGGCGGCAGCGTCTTGTCGGTGTTGATTGACCCGGTGCCCAAGTCGGGCATCACGCTGAAGCCTGCAGGAGCGATCGTCTCGACCACCCAGAA
Source organism: Leucobacter sp. (assembly GCA_012510755.1). GTDB lineage: Bacteria > Actinomycetota > Actinomycetes > Actinomycetales > Microbacteriaceae > Leucobacter. The sequence continues at coordinate 4,695 of JAAZHL010000388.1, read as the reverse complement.
GCCACTGGAATTGTTGTTGTTCGAGACGACGATGCTGCAGCGGCCGGTTGCATTCGTGACACACGAACCGAGCGAGGGGCCGGTCGGCACGGAGTTTGTGCCCGAGGTCGAGGCATACGCATGGAAGGTGGCGCCCTCCAATGGCGCAGCTTGTGTCAGCGAATCACCCGAGATGAGGTTGACTCCGTTGCGGTCGCCCATCTTCGTGATGTTCAGCAACGTGGTACCACAACTCGACGGTGGGTTCACTGCCGCCGGTGCGGTCCACGATTGCAGGTTCTTGTTGCCGCTTGTCCAGGATCGCAGGTAGCCTGTCGAGCCCAGCGTCGAGGGGCAGCCGGCAGCGCCGATAATATTCGCCGGCAGTGGCAGGTCGAGCGTCATCGTGTCGCCGTCTCTAGTCAACGGGACCGGCGAGATCGGGGTACAAGTACCGCCAGTCTGATAGTTGTTTTGACTGGTGTACCTGCAAATCTGCGCAGTGTAGCTGGCGTCATTGTCGTTGGTGATGAAGACCACCATGCCGCCGCTACTTCGATCGGGCTGCGGCACCTGTGGGGTGCCGCCCCAGCGCTCGGCCGCATTCGTATACTCGATGCTCCACCCCATGTTGCCGGTTTGTGTCGAGCGGGTCCAGGTCGCGACGAGGTTCCAGGTCGCGCCGTTTTGCACGTAGTGCGATTCGAAGTCGTTCACCGCACAGGCGTTGCACGCTGAGTTCGGCGAACCGGCGTTCCAGCCCGTTGGGTTCGAGTTGTCGGTGGGCGACGACTGGTATGTGCCAATCGTCCCAAGCGCAGTCATCACGAACGGATCAAAACCGAAGGTATCGTCTTGCCACGCCCCCGCAGCGGGGTCCTGGCTGTTGTTTGTCGTGCCGGCGATCGTATGCCACGTCGTGTCGGTCAACACGTGGCCCATTGGCGCCTCAACCTGCTGCACTCGGTAACGTCTGTCAGACCTGATGACGTGCGCATCAAACACTTTGACCAAGAACTCGCCCGCTTCGGGGTCGAGGTCGATGCCCCAACACGGTGCGCTCGTGCAGTCGACCACGGTCGAGCTGTTGTTCCATTGGCCACCGCCACCACCAGACCGCGGCCCCTGGATGGTGAAGGTCGCACCGGCGACGAGATTGTCGTTCTGATCGATGGCGTTCCAATACACATATGGGGGGTCGATCGTCAGCTCGGGGCCGAGCGCGTTCAACGTATATTCGGTGAGCGGCTCATCGAGCAACTGTGCAGATTGATCGGGCACCAGCTCGTCAGCGGCGACATCGGCTTTTTCGCTTGCGGCAAGCACCAAATCGAAAGGTGCCGCGAGGGCGTCAGTCACGCTGCCGAGCGACACCCATTCGGCGTCGTCTGCCACCCGAAACTCAGTAGACTCAGCGACTGCGACGGGGCGCAGCCGGAAGTGCTCATCAGCTGCGATGTCGTGTGTGCTCGTGGGCACCGTGTCATCGGTGAGCACCTTCACCGTGAAGAAGCCCGGCCTCGGGTCGAGGTCAGCCCCGACGTAGCTGGGGTCACCGATGTTGTCTTGCACGCTACCAGCGAGTGTGCCCGCCCAAGCATCTTCATCGTCGAGAGCTGCCTCGCTGGGGCCCTGCACGAGCACCGTCGCTCGTGGCTGCTCGACCCCATTCGCGTCGACCATTCGCCAGTGCAGATACGGCGGTTCGGGCGCAGGCACGAAGACTTCGTTTTGGGTGCTCAGTTGCGCCGACTCAGATGTGTCACCGCTGGACGGCTGCTGCGCTTCTGGCGACCCAGCTGCTGGGTCTGAGTCTGGCTCCGCGGGCGGCGCCTGCGGCTCCTCTGGGCTGCCAGAGTCTTGGCCGTCAACTACCTCGGTTTCTGCGGGAGGCGGCGGGGCGGGTTCGGGATCCGGTGCGGGCGCTGGCGGCTCAACTGGTGTTTCGCTCTGCGCCGCTGCAGCTTCAGCTTGCACGTTCTCGACCACGGGCGTTTCGGCTGGCGCGGCATCTTCTGCCACCGCCGGCGCCGCACCCATGACGACAAGTGCAAATACAGAAGAAGCCGCCACCCACACTCGTGCGCGACGGCCAATCTTATACACCCAACGTGTAAAGCGATTCGATTGCAATTTTGCTGGCTTCGCTGATGACCAGCCGTTCGAATGTGCAGCAGTCCGCACTCCGAACGCTCGTGCCGAATACATGACGTCCCCGTTCGTTGTCTTGCCTGCGGTCAGGCTACGTAGAGACGTGCACTATGGGGATCCGTGAAAAATACGCAATTTTCTTGATACAGATGTGTATCAATGCTGCAAAAAACACCCAGGTTTGCTTGCGTAATCATGCAAGCCGAGAGACCATGAGCGAGGGGGATGTATAGAAGGGGGACAGTGTGGACCTCACCAAGAGGAATACAACTGATCCAGGGGAAGACCTCTCCCCTGCACTTAGAGTTGCGTTTCTCAGTATTTCTCACGTACGCGTGCAGCAAGTATTGAATTGTTTGGCGCGCCCAGGATCGACCACCCTGCTTGTGGGTGAAACCGGTTGCGGCAAGGCATACCTTGCGCAATCTGCCGCGCAAACACTCACGACCGACGCATCTGCACCCGTGTACGAAGTCATTGCAGAGAACTTTGACGACCTGCTGGCCGCAGGCCACCTGTCGCAGCCACTTGCAACACCCCAGCACACGGCCGAACACCTGCTCGACGCATTGCTTACGCACGCGGCAGGCAGGTCAGTTATCGTCTTCGCCCTGCACATCGACCGCTACGAATATGCCGCAACCGCGGTGCTTGAGCTGCTGGTGCGCAATCGACAACTGCGATTCGTGTGCACCGCCACACAGATCGTCGGTGCCGCAGACCGGCTCATCAGAGACCCTTCGGTGCATCAAATTGCTGTCGCTCCGCTCACAGCAGAGGAGTGCGGTGCATTGCTTGCGCGACTCTTCGAAGTCGACCACGTGGCAGATCACACACGCAACGACTGGCACGCAAGCACCCGCGGCAACCCGCATGCCCTAGCCACTCTTGCGCTGGCTGCAATTCGGCGAGGCGTAGTGCGTCGAGCAAGGCGCATGGCCTGGGTAAGCCGGGCCGACTACCACCCGCCGATAGATTTCGTCACCCAGCTCGGAGAACTCAGCGATATCGAAGGCCGTACACTCGAAGTCGTCGCGTTCGCCACCCCAATGCATGAACCCGCCCTCTATCACCTGCTCGATTCCGCGGCGGTGAATTCACTGATGGCCCGGCAAATACTGACGGTGCGCACGACGTCAGAGGGTATGAGCTTTCTCACCACACAATTGCCAGTGCTGACAGAAGCGGTGCTCGCCCACCTGTCTCCCGTGCGCCGCACAGAACTTGCCAACCTGTGTTTTGACGCGCTGCTCACGGAAGACGACACACTCACCTCAGCGAACCGGCTACGTCTAGTCAAGTTTGGGGTGCAGGCAGGCCGTGAACTTCCCGTTGATTGGCTGTGGCAGGGCATGCGGGCAATGCGGCAATCGGGCGACCTGCGATTTGTGCTGCAGATTACGCTTGCCGCCATGCGCCATGAAAACTCTGAGCACGCAGCGGAAGCGATGATGCGCGCCGCAGATCTTGCCAGCTTCGTGAACGACCAACCGGCGCTCGACGAAGCACTCGCAGCAATATCAGAGGTCACATCCAACGAAACTCGCCTTGATGCGTTGCCTTTCGGCACCCAGTACGCGTTGGTGTCACACGCACTCTGCCTCAACCCTGCCTTGCGAGTGCAACCCGACTTCACCCTCACAGAGTTTGATCTTTGGCACGACTACTGGCAGGCGAAAGGAATCTCTGCGCCCCAACACATGATCTCGTGCCGCATGCGCACGCTCGCCCTGCACGGGCGCGTGCATGAAGCGCACAAGACCGGCAAAGAGCTCGCACTCGCGCGAACGCTCGACACCGAACGACTCTCTGCAATTGGTCGCGCCTACCAAGCGGTGTTGCACGTGCAACGTGGCGAGTTTCAACTCGCCATCACGCAAGCAGAACAAGCCCGCAAACTGATGCTGCTGCATGACATTTCGCCCACACTTTCTGGTGACCTCGAAGGGCTCACCGTGTTTCTCGCGCACTGGGCGCGAGGCACCACGCTCTCGGCTCGCGAGGCCGCCCAAGCACTCACTGCAACAGAGCGACCCGACCTCGCTGCCGTGCACGCCCAGTCGGGGTTTGCCGATCTTGCGATCTCACTCTTTTCTGCGCAAGAGGGCCGCTGGTACGACACCTTGGACACGGCTGAACGGCTGCTCGAAGCGCTGAAACTCAATGACCCCTTTGGCGTGGCACCGTTTGCTCACGCGATCTCGGCACTCGCAAATGCGGCGCTTGGGTTCGACGAGCGCGCCCGAGAAGAGCTGCGCTTGAGCGAACAGACGGTACCTGGTGTGTCGCTGATGCTCAATGGGCTTGTGAGCATCGCCCAGCTGCGAACGAAGCATTGGCTGCGTGACCCTGACCTCACCGCACACGCGGTCAGCCTCGCCGCATGGGCAAAGGACGAGCACCTTGCACTCATCGAACTCAAGGCAATCGATGTGATCGCTTACCAGACGTCGCAGTTGTCACCAGAACAGTTCACGCGTGCGCAGCATCTTGCAAAGCGAGTAGACCCGCCGATCGGCAGCGCCATTCTCGCCCACATACACGCGCTCACGAACAACCCAATCG
>JAAZHL010000387.1 GCA_012510755.1 Leucobacter sp. | reverse complement strand
GGGCCGAGCGTGGCGTCTACCTCACCCAGGGGTATGGGCTCACCGAAGCTGCCCCGAATGTGCTCTACCTGCGCCCAGAAGAGTTCGCCGACCACCCTGGTGCGGTGGGTCGCCCCTATCCGTCCGTCGACACCTGTATAGTCGACCCCGAAACGTTGCTGCCGCTCGACGGCCCTGCCACGGGCGAACTGTGGGTGCGGGGCCCGAGCCTCTTTGCCGGCTACCTTGACGACCCCGCTGCGACTGCGCGGGCGATGCACGATGGTTGGCTGCGCACAGGCGACCTCGTCAGCCGTGACAGCTCGGGCGTCTATTGCGTGGTCGATCGGCTCAAAAACATCTATGTTTCTGGCGGCGAAAACGTCGCACCCGCCGAGGTCGAGGCGGCGCTCGCCTCGCATCCACTCGTGGCTGAGGCCGCGGTTATCGGGGTGCCCGACCCCGTATGGGGCGAGCGTGGCTTTGCATTTGTGGTCACCCACGAACCGCTCAGCGCCGATGAGCTCTTGGCATTCGTGCGCACACGGCTTGCCGGCTTTAAATTGCCCGCCTACGTCGAGTTCGTCGATGAGTTGCCGCGATCCACGATTGAAAAGGTTGCCAAGCACCGACTGCGCGAGCTGGCAGCGAACCTTCGTGCAGCACGAGAGGGGCGCCAGCATGCTGAACGCTAACAATGCGCAGGAGTCCCACGACGCTCACGACGCTCGGAACGTTGCCGGGGCAGGCCTCGCGGCAGGGGCACACGGCGAACGCGAGTCGCTCATCTCGCCCGCTACCGGCCGCCCGCTCACGAAACGCGGAGAGGCCACGCGGCGGCGCATTCTCGAAGCCGCCGAGGTGGTGTTTGCTGACCACGGCTACCACGAGGCATCAATCGTGAAGATCACCGAGCACGCGGGCGTCGCGCTCGGCACCTTCTACCTCTACTTCGACAGCAAGCGCACCGTGTTCGAAGCGCTCGTCATTGACCTCAACGGTCGTGTGCGGCAAGCGATGACTGAACGGATGGCCGGTGCCCGTGACCGTCTCGACGCCGAACGCAAGGGTTTTGAAGGGTTCTTTCGCTTTACCGCGCAGCACCCCGCGCTCTACCGCGTGGTGCGCGAGTCAGAGTTCGTGTCTCCTGAAGCGCTGCACCTGCACTACTCGCGCATCGTCGAGGGCTACACCGCTGGCCTCGCCGCAGCCCAAGCACAGGGCGATATTGACCCGCTGCTCGACCCCGAAACCGCGGCCTGGGCGCTGATGGGTATGGGTGAGCTGATCGGTATGCGCTTCTTGCTGTGGGAGCGCGACGAGCACGGCAATCCGCCACAAGAAATAGACCCCCAGGTGTTCGAGGGCATGATGCGTTTCATCGCCAATGCGCTCGGCCGCCCCGATTCACACATCCCAAGGAGTGGCTCATGAACGCACAAGATCTCGCAGGCAAGCGCGCCGTCGTCACCGGGGGAGCGAGCGGCATCGGCCTGGCCTGCGCGCACGAGTTTGCGCGGCGCGGCGCACACGTGATTATTGCTGACCTGAACGGTGAGGCTGCCGAGGCGGTTGCGCGTGAACTGGGTGGCGAGGCCTGGCAGGTTGATCTGAGCGACACGCAGGCGCTCGATGGGCTGCGGCTCGACGCAGACATCTTGATGAATAACGCTGGCATTCAGCGGGTGAGCCCGATTGAAGAGTTCGACCCCGAGGCGTTTCGCACGATTCAACGCATCATGGTCGAAGCGCCGTTTCTGCTGATTCGTGCCGCGCTGCCTACGATGTATGAGCGCGGGTGGGGGCGCATCATCAACCTGTCGAGTGTGCACGGTTTGCGGGCGAGCGCCTTCAAATCGGCGTATGTGACAGCCAAGCATGGCCTTGAGGGGCTGTCGAAGGTGACCGCGCTCGAGGGCGGGCCGCACGGGGTGACGAGCAACTGCATTAACCCCGGCTATGTGCGCACGCCGCTCGTTGAGAAGCAGATCGCCGATCAGGCGAAGGTGCACGGCATACCCGAGAGCGAAGTGGTCGAGAAGATCATGCTGACCGAAAGCGCGATCAAGCGGCTCGTGAACGCTGATGAGGTGGCGTCGTTGGCCGGGTGGCTGGCGTCTGACGCGGCGACCATGGTGACGGGCGCCTCGTACACGATGGATGGCGGGTGGAGCGCACGATGATCACCCACAAATACCGCACCGTCGATGTGCCTGTTGCTGGGGGGCTCATGCGTGTGGGGGTGTGGGACCCGATCGAGGTCGCTGCAGGTGAGTGGGTGCCAGATGTGCTCGTGGTGCACGGCATCACGGCGTCGCACTTGGCGTGGCCGTTTGTAGTTTCGCAACTGCCGGGCAGGCGTGTGATTGCGCCAGATTTGCGGGGGCGAGGATCAAGCAGCACGCTCGTTGGCTCAGCCGGCATGCGGGCCCATGCGGCCGATCTCGTGGCCGTGCTCGATGCGCTCGGCGCTGAGTCGGTGCCTGTCATCGGGCATTCGATGGGCGGTTTCGTTGCGGTGGTATTTGCGCACTTCGCCCCCGAGCGGGTGGCGCAACTGGTGCTGGTCGATGGCGGGCTGCCGCTCGATGCGCCCGCTGACCTCGCGCCCGAGCAGCTGGTGCAGGCTATTCTTGGCCCGACTGCGCAGCGTCTGTCGATGACGTTCGAGTCGGTGTCAGCCTATCTCGACTTCTGGCGCGCACACCCGGCCATTGGTCCTGCGTGGAGCTCCGAGGTGGCCACCTATTTTGCGTACGATCTGGTGCCGACTGAGGGCGGTTTGCGCTCTGCGACAAGCCTCACTACGACGACCGAAGACACGATCGATATGAACACCGGGTCGGCGCTGCCCGAGGCGCTCGAGGCGCTCGGTCGGTGCGACAAGCCGGTGGTGTTTGTGAGTGTGCCGCGGGGCCTGCAGAATGAGACCCCTGGGCTGTATGCGCCCGAGTATCTTGAACGCGCGCTGGCCAAGTGCCCGGTTGTGCGGCACGTGCCGTTGCCAGACCTGAACCACTACACCGTGGTGATGGGTGAGGTGGGCGCTGCGGCGCTCGGCGAGGTGCTGCGCGCCGAACTGGGCTGACGCTCTGGCGAATGATTCAGGCGCGCGAGAACACCATACGTTCGCGCGAGAGCGCGACGGCGGCCACGAACTGCAGGGTGCCGGCAACGGCTGCCGCGAACAAAGGCAGCAGCCAGCCACCACTGATCTCAAAGAACCATCCGAAGACCAGTGGGCCGACCCCGGCGATGAGGTAACCAATCGACTGCACCATGCCAGAGGTCGCCCCAGCGATCTCGGTCGTCGCCGAACGCTGACCTATCAGTGTCATCGAGACGGTCAGGGCGGCACCGCTCGAGAGCCCACACGCGACCAGCCATGCCACCTTGATATCGGGCCCGAACACGAACCCCCAGAAACCGATGAAGCTGATGACCGGCAGCATGATCGGCAGCAGTCGACGCATCGCTCCGCGTGAGAGCAGTGGGCCGAGCAGCGACCCCAGCATGCCGAAGATGTGAAAAATGGTCACGCTGAAACCCGCAGTGATCGGGTCGACTCCCCGCGACACGTCGATGGGTGCGAGCCAGGTGGCATAGATGTAGAAGGTGGCCGACTGTGAGCCCATGTGTAGGGCGATCTGCCAGGCGACGCTGTCTCGCCAGACGCGCCGCGCCGCGCCCTGAGTCGGAATGCTCGTCGGATCGGTCGACGTGTCGGTGCGGGCTGTTTGATCTCCGCGCCGCCCCTTGAACGTGGCCAGCACCCATGCGAGCAGCGCCAATGGCAGCGTGATTCCGGTCGCGAGCAGCGCCCATCGCCACCCGAGCATCGAACCATCGTTCTGTACCTGGTGCGCGATGGGCGCGACCATGGCTGCACCGGCAGCGCCCGACACGCCAATGAGCGCCGAGTAGAGCCCCATCATCAGTGGAATTTTGTTGGTGAAATCACGCTTGATGGTGGCCGGTAACAGCACATTGGTGATTGCGAGAGCGATGCCAAGCAGCACGGTGCCGAGCCACAGGTTTGCGGGTGCCCCCGGTAGCGAGCGCCACACGGTGGCAGCCATGAGCAACACAAGCGCCCAACCGACCGCGGCGTCGAGTCCGATTCTGTCGGCAATGGATTGGGCGAGTGGTGACACCACCGCCCACACCATGAGCGGCACGGCCGCGAGCAGGCCGAGGGCCGCGGGGCTCACACCTTGATCACTGGCAATCTCGTCGAGCAACGGCCCGACCCCGGTGATCGTGACACGCAGGTTGAGAGCGACCAGGCACACCGCCACAAACATGAGCACCCATCGGTGGCGCGGGCGGTGCAGAGGCGTCGTCATTGTGAAGCCAGCATATTCTATAGCGCAGCAGGCAAGCCCGCACGGCGAGAAGTCCCTCGTGAAAATGCTGCCCGAGTCTTAGAATTTCACCTACAAACACCGGCCGCGGGGTCGGTGTCTGCCGCAACGAAGGGGTTGCCATGGCTTGCGTGAATCTAACGGGTGTTGTTCGGTCTCGACTTCAACCTCGACCTCGACTTCAACTCCGATCGCGACCGCGACTTCAACTACAACTCAGTGCTGAGGCGCACTGATGCAGCGCCAACGATTTGGCCGGGAGGGCACCGAGTTCGGCCGTGGCCTCGGCTTTTTCGATGCGATCTTTGGCTTTGCGATCACGCTGCTGGTGGCGAACATCGATATGCCGCCGGCGGAGGCATGGTCAAGTTTGTCGGCGCTGTGGTCTGGTGATCTGGGGGTGCAACTCACCGGGTTTGTGATCAGTTTTGTGGTGATCGGCGCGTTTTGGAAGGTAAACACCGACCTTATCTCGAAGATCAGCGGCATGGACAGCGCGGTGATTGCCGCAAACCTCGTCACTGCCGCATTGATCGTGCTGATCCCTTTTACCACTCAGGGCATCAGCGACCCTCGAGTGTCTGACCTGCCGCTTCCGGTGGCGCTGTATGCGGTGAACGTTGCGGCGGCGATTGCCTCGCAGTTTGTCATGTTCGAAATTGCGAGGTCGCGTGGTCTCGTGACCGAGGTCCTATCTCGACGGGCGTTGCTGGTGTCGCGGCTCGATGTGCTCACGAAGGTGGGGGTATTCGTGCTCTCGATCGCAGTCGCATACCTGGTGGGGCCAAGCTGGGCGATGCTGTGCTGGGCGTTGCTCATTGTGGTGGGCCCCGCGATGGGCCGTTGGCAGCAGCGGGTAAACGTGCCAGCGGTGGCTTGAGATCCTCGAAGCGAACTTTTGGCACCCTCATCGGGACTTCTAGTAGCGCTTTCTGCGTGCACCTACTAAACTTGAGTCAACATCACTCAAGTTTGCGATTCGAGGATCGCATCACCCATTCACGCATGAACAAGAGAGGGCACATGCAAGCAAATTGGCAACCCGCCCCAGAGGGCGAAGAACAGAGCGCACTCGAGCAGTTCGGCGTCAACCTCACCGAGGTTGCACGCTCAGGCAAGCTCGACCCCGTCATCGGTCGCGACGGCGAAATTCGGCGAGTGAGCCAGGTGCTCACGCGGCGCACAAAGAACAACCCAGTACTCATCGGTGAACCCGGCGTCGGCAAGACCGCCGTGGTTGAGGGGCTCGCCCAGCGCATTGTCGCTGGCGATGTGGCTGAATCGCTGAAGGACAAAGAGCTCATCTCGCTCGACATCTCGGCGCTGATTGCAGGCGCCAAATATCGCGGCGAGTTCGAAGAGCGCATGAAAGCGGTGCTGCAAGAGATCAAAGACTCCGACGGCAAGATCATCACCTTCATTGACGAGCTGCACACCCTGATGGGTGCCGGCGGTGGCGAGTCATCAGTCGCCGCTTCGCAAATGTTGAAGCCGATGCTCGCGCGAGGCGAACTGCGACTCATCGGCGCAACGACCCTCGACGAGTATCGCGAATACATCGAGAAAGACGCGGCTCTCGAGCGTCGCTTTCAGCAGGTGTACGTTGGCGAGCCATCGGTCGAAGACACCGTCGCCATCTTGCGCGGCTTGAAAGAACGGTATGAGGCGCACCACAAGGTCACGATCGCAGACTCGGCGCTGGTCGCCGCAGCCTCACTCTCGAATCGGTACATCACGTCGCGGCAGCTGCCCGACAAAGCCATCGACTTGATCGACGAGGCCGCGTCGCGACTGCGCATGGAGATCGACTCTGCGCCGATGGAAATCGACGAGCGTCGCCGCGCGGTCGACCGCATGAAGCTTGAAGAGCTCGCGCTGAAGAAAGAGAAAGATGATGCCTCGAAAGAGCGCCTCGCGAAGCTGCGCAACGAGCTTGCTGAGAAGCAAGCCGAACTCGACGTGCTCGAAGCGCGCTGGGAGCGCGAACGCTCGGCGCTAAACCGTGTGGGTGAACTGCGCGAGAAGCTCGATCAGCTCAACATGCAGGCGCTCGTGGCGCAGCGCGATGGCAACCTTGAGAAGGCCTCGAAGCTGCTCTACGGTGAGATCCCGGTGATTCAGAAGCAGTTGGCAGAAGCCGAGCAGGCCGAGGCCGAGAGCAGCGAAGACCGCATGGTGAGCGACCAGGTGAGCGACGAAGATATTGCCGGCGTGGTTGCCGCCTGGACAGGGATACCCGTCGGGCGGCTGATGCAGGGCGAGACCGAGAAGCTGCTCGCGCTTGAGAGCGAGTTAGGCAAGCGGCTCATCGGCCAGGCAGAGGCAGTGCGCGCGGTGAGTGACGCGGTGCGCCGCTCACGGGCGGGCATCGCCGACCCCAACCGGCCAACTGGTTCGTTCTTGTTCTTGGGTCCCACGGGTGTGGGCAAGACCGAACTCGCCAAGGCGCTTGCCGACTTCATGTTTGATGACGAGCACGCCATGGTGCGCATCGACATGAGCGAGTACGGCGAGAAGCACTCGGTGTCGCGTCTCGTGGGCGCGCCTCCCGGGTACGTTGGCTATGAGCAGGGCGGTCAGCTGACGGAAGCGGTGCGGCGCAGGCCTTATTCGGTGGTGCTGCTCGATGAGGTTGAGAAGGCCCACCCCGAGGTCTTCGACGTGCTCTTGCAGGTGCTCGATGATGGCCGCCTCACCGATGGTCAGGGGCGCACGGTCGATTTTCGCAATGTCATCTTGATCTTGACCTCGAACCTCGGGTCGCAATATCTGATCGACCCCGATATGCCGTGGGCCGAGAAAGAAGATGCGGTGCGCGAGACGGTGCGTCGCGCGTTTAAGCCCGAGTTTGTGAACCGACTCGATGAGATGGTCATCTTCCACCCGCTCAGCGAAGCGAATCTTGCGCAGATCGTGGAGCTGTCGGTAGATCGGCTGTAGGTGCGCCTCGAGGATCGCCGCATCACCGTTGGTGTCACCCCCGAGGCGCGGGCCTGGCTGGCGTCTCGCGGGTACGACCCGGTGTATGGGGCGCGGCCATTACGACGACTCATGCAGCGCGAGATCGACGACAATCTGGCCAGGGCCATTCTGTCGGGCGAGGTGCGCGACGGCTCGGCCGTGCGCGTATCGGTCGCGGCAGACGGTGACTCGCTCGTGCTCGAACCGCTCGGCATTGCGCCAGGCAGTTTTGGCGGGGCGACAGGGCCGCAAGACGACGACGTCGTTGAGGCCGAGATCATCGACGACTAACTCGCCGCGTGCGATCGCCGTGCGTCAGCAGGAGTACGCTTAACACGTACACCGAGCAGACGCACGGCGACGACGTACAGGTAGTGCGTGGCGCCGTGGGGCAGGGAGCGAACATGGCGAAGAACGTGCTGCTGCGTTTCGCACCCATGATCTATGGGCCGACGGTGCTGTTTGCGCTCGGTGAGGGCGCGGTGGTGCCGCTGATTCCGATTATTGCGACGCAGCTCGGCGCAGACCTGGCCATGTCAGGTCTGATTGCTTCGGCGCTCGTGGTGGGGCAGCTCTGCGGCAACCTGCCGGCTGGCTGGCTCGTTGCGCGGGTGGGTGAGCGGCTCGCCATGGCGAGTGCTGGCACGCTTGCGCTCGCTGGTGTCGCCGGTCTGGTGTTTGCGCCAAACCTTGCGCTGCTCAGCCTGTCAGTGTTTCTGATTGGCATGTGCGCGGCCGCTTTCGGTCTCGCACGTCACGCGTTTATGACCACTCGGGCGCCACTGTCATACCGTGCCCGGGCGCTCTCGCTCTTGGGCGGCACGTTCCGCTTGGGCATGTTCATTGGTCCGTTTGTGGCCGCATTGCTGTTGGGCATCACCCAGAGTGAGGCGAGCGCCGACTGGTGTTTCGCCGTCTGTCTCGTTGCAAGCGTGCTGCTCGTGTTGCTCGGGCCTGACCCAGAGACGGCGCTGCAAGACGAAGATCGCGCAACCGTGCCTGCCGCTCACCAAATCGCAGACACTGGCGAAGCCGTCACCGGCGCAATCAAGCTGCCCGCACTGAGCAGCGAGACAGCGCAGCCGAATGAGGGCGTCTTTCGCACGATGGTTCGGTACCGCCGTGTGCTTTCGCGATTGGGGCTCGCCGCCGCCTCGCTGTCTGCGGTGCGGTCGGCACGCAACGTAGTGCTTCCGCTGTGGGGGCTGTCGCTCGGCCTTGAAGCGCAGACCATCTCGCTGGTCGTGGGTATCGCCGGAGCGATCGACTTCGCACTTTTCTATGCCAGCGGTCAGGTGATGGATAGGTTTGGTCGCCTCTGGGCCGCCCTCCCCGCCATGCTGCTGATGGGCGTCGGTTTCTTGGCGCTCGCGTTTACGCACGATCTGCCAGACGCTTCGATGTGGTTCGCAATGCTCGCAGCGGTCATCGGTGTGGGCAACGGGCTCTCGAGCGGTATCCTGCTGACGCTCGGCGCTGACATTGCGCCGCAACACAATCCCGCGCCATTTCTCAGCTCGTGGCGCACACTCACCGACGCGGGCGGTGCCACGGCCCCCGTGCTCTTCTCTGGCATTGCCGCGATTTCGACACTCGGCCTTGCAACCGGGGCCATGGGGCTGATCGCTCTCGTGTGTGCAGTTGGCTTCTGGCGTTGGGTGCCAATGTTTGTGAGCCGACAGGGTCGCAAGAGCTGAGCTCTGCCTGCGGCACCCTCGGTGCGCGAAGCGCCACCGAGTGCGTCGCTCGGTCGGGGCTCGGCATGAGGTCGGGTTGCGTCGCTCCGTCGGAGATCTGCACCAGGTCGGACGTTTCTTGGCTGTTCTTCCGACCACAGCTCGATCTCCGACCGTAGTGCGGTGGCTTCGCTAACGGGTTCGCGGGCCCGGTAGCCGCCCTGTGCGCGCCTCGATGAACTCGCGGGCAGTGAGCTGATGGCTGCTCTCGCCGTAGTCCTCGGCAGTGATGCCACTGATGAGCGTGCCCGGGTCAATCTGCAGTGCGTGTGCGATGCGAACGAGCGATTCAACGTTCGGGCTTGATGCGCCGCGTTCAATCTTGCCGATTGTCGTCCAATTCACTTCTGAGAGGTGCCCAAGATTCTCGAGCGAGATGCCTCGTTGGTTTCGGGCCGCGCGCACACGGCGGCCGATCTCTTCTGCTGCGGGTGAGTGGATCTTTGACACTGCTCAAGCGTGCTCGCAGTAGGGAAGAAAATCCAATGGTTTGACAGCCAAGGTGTTATCCAATAAAGCGAAAAAGCATAATATGTTTGTCTCGTTGTCTCGTTGTCTCGTTGTCTCGTTGTCTCGTTGTCTCGTTGTCTCGTTGTCTCGTTGTCTCGTTGTCTCGTTGTCTCGTTGTCTCGTTGTCTCGTT
>JAAZHL010000432.1 GCA_012510755.1 Leucobacter sp. | reverse complement strand
CCGTGATCGTCACAAATGGTCTGATACCTTTTGGACAAACGTCACAATAACGGCACCCTGTGCACTTTAAATCTCGCAGCTGTGATATACCTAATGTTTCATTTAAAGTATTTTTCATATAAGCGAATTCTTCCGGCGTTATCTCATTATATTTTTCAGCAGAGTGGATGTTTTCCATGAGCATATCCATGTCTTGTACACCTGATAGTGCGCAATCTACATTCTTGTTAGCCCAAACAAAACGCATGGCTAGCTCAGTCGCAGTCTTGGCAGGAGAATGGGTGAATTTTTTTAAAAATTCATTACCGCCATCCGAAATATTCCCACCTGCTGTTGGTCCCATTACGATTATTCCGACACCCTTATCGCGAGCATATTGCATCACATTCTCATTATTCTGATCTACCATATTGTATTGACATATCAAAACTTCAAAAGCTTCGGTATCAACCATTTCTTTCATTAACTCAGGAACATCGTGAAATGAAAAACCAATATGGTTAATAAGTCCTTTTGCTTTTGCCTTTTCCGCTAAATCAATTAGCTTAAATCGTAATATTTTTTCTTCCCAGAATTTTCTGCCAACCATATGGAAGTGATAAAAATCTATATGATCTGTGTCCATTAGTGAAAGTTCTTTATCTAGATAGCGCCAAAAATCGTCTGGTTTGTATGTCAAATATAATGGCAGCTTATTAGAAAAATAGACCTTATCTCGATACGGTTTAAGTGCAGCACCTATAGCACGCTGACTGTCTTCATTCACATAGCCCCAACCGGTGTCAAAAAAATTGATTCCTGCGTCAGCTGCTTTTTGTATTAGAGGAAATGCTTTCTCATCATCCACCACTTCATTGTCGCCATACCCTCTTGAAGGCAGTCTCAGTCCACCAAATCCTAAAATGGAAACGTTTACTCCTGTGTTGCCAAGATCTTTATATATCATTAATTGTTCCTCCATTTTCGGGAGATGGCTTATGAACGTTTGAATACTAACCAGTAATGTGAAATTCAGGATTAACGAATTTTGGACTTTTATAAGACTATATTTGATACTAATAGCTAAACAGAATATTTTTTTGCTGCTTCAACAAATGCTATCAGATTGTCTAAAGGCACTTCTGGTCCTAAAACGTTGGAAGGAGAAAGAATAAATCCTCCTTTAGAACCAAGTTTTTCCATCCTATCCCTAACTTCATTTGTAACATCTTGAGGACTGCCAAAAGGCATCGTTTGCTGATTGCTGATTGTACCCCAAATAGCAATATCTTTCTGATATTTCTTACTGATCTCATATACATCCATGGTCTCAGGTTGAATTGGATGTAATACATCAAGGCCCATTTCGATGAGGTCTGGAATAATTTCTTCAATGCATCCACAAGAGTGTAAAAAGATGATAGCATCAGAATTTTCTTTTCTAATAGAATCCCAAATCATTTTCCAGGCAGGTTTTATATATCTTCGCCAGTGCTCTGGGCTGATCTGAAGTGAAGTCTGCATGCCAAAATCATCATAACATGCTATTAGATCGACGCCATTTTTAACAGCCGCCAAACACATATCTCTTGTTACTGAAGCAACTTTTTCTACCAAAACTTCGACGAACTTTGGCTCATCATAGAGATCCATCATGAATTCTTCCTGACCTCTAATAACGCCACACCATTCATAGAGACTGCCTGAATATGCAGTTGACATCTTATTTCTACTTTTTATTTCTGAAGTTTGCTTCCTGATATCAAGCAATGCTTCTTCGTCAATAGTTGGACTTGGATAGCGCTCAAAAGTCTTGAGGTCATCTGCATTCTTAAGTGGGTTTATAAATGTATCAAAAGTTGGATCAAGCTCCCATGGTACTGTGTAAACACCCCAGGCATCGATGAACCCGTTTGGTAGTTTGTTTGTATCATAATAATCACTCGGATTAATTCCATTAGGCTTTAAAGCGATTCCGCCTGCAATAAAATTGGATCCAGTTTTTTCAGGAGCATTAACATTAATGACGTCATAGTCAAAAAAATCATATATGTATTCATCAATACCCAATCGTTTTTTGAAATTTAAAAGCAGTGTTGGATTTAAGCCTTGAGTCGCACCAAAGTTAAATGTCCAAGGGATTTTATCTGCTCTATCTCGCTTCTTAACAACACTGATGATTCTTTCTCGTGAATTCATTAGAAAACCTCCTACGTGTTTGTTAATTCTCAGCTATTATTGCTCGAGCTGGAACAGTACTGGTTTTTGGAAACTTGAGTGGCAATATAGTTAATTTACATCGGGCTGCGGTACAAGCCTCTAAATTGACAAACGGGCCGGCCATCAAACGATCTTCCGCATAGAAATCTTTAAAGATGCCTTCCGGCTTCTCCAGGTTCTCCCATCTGGCTGAATCACTGCCGAGAATCCAGGGCTTTTTGGCCAGCAGCCAATCCATCGCTTCTTTTTTGAGAAACGGAGCATATTTAAGATTATCAGGATGGAACCAGTAGCGTCCCCAGCCGGTTCCGATGAGGATTGCGTCCCCCTCCCGGATGTCCTTGGCATTAAAGCATGCTTCAAGATCAGACACCGTTATACCACGTCTTCCTTTTTCAGGATCCATGTCCCATAGACCCAGATTTAGAACAACGCATGGAACATCAACGATTCTTTCAATTGGTACATCAATCAGAAGAAAACTATTGTCATTTCCAAAATAATGAGCAGGTGTTTCCAGATAGGTACCACTTTGTGAATGAAATCCCTCAAAAAACTCACAACCAACGGAAGCTCCACCTAGCCAAGGAATCGGCGGAAAAGGCGTAATATT
>JAAZHL010000386.1 GCA_012510755.1 Leucobacter sp. | reverse complement strand
GGGGCGCGCAGCGCCCGATCCTCTATCGAAAGCAAATAATTCACATGACGAGCGAACACAGCAACAATCCTGAGGACGAGCTCGACGCCGCGCTCGACGCGCTGGTGCAGTCAGTCGAAGGCGGCGACAGCCCGGCAGAAAACGCAACGAGCGGCGAGCAGAGCGAGACCTCAGACGAGCAGCCCGCCGCAGACCCTTACGCCGAATTCAAGCGTGAGCTGCGCACCAAGCCTGGCAAGTGGTACGTCGTACACAGCTACGCGGGCTACGAGCGCAAGGTGAAGTCGAACCTGTGGAACCGTCGCGAGACGATGGGCGCGGTCGATGACATTTACGAGATCCAGGTGCCTATGGAAGAGGTCATGGAGGTCAAGAATGGCCAGCGCAAGATGGTCACGCGCGTGCGCATTCCTGGCTACGTGCTCGTGCGCATGAACCTCAACGAAAACACCTGGTCAGTGGTGCGTCACACTCCTGGCGTGACCGGCTTCGTGGGCAACGCCCACAACCCGGTGCCGCTGCGCTTCAACGAGGCATTTGAAATGCTCAAGAGCACCGTCGAGCTTGAGCCCGTGCTCGCCAAGTCGAAGGCTGCCGCTGGTGCCGCTGAGGCTGGCAACATCGAAATCGACTTCGAAGTTGGCGAGACCATCACCATCAAGTCGGGCTCGTTCGAGGGGCTGCCGGGCACCATCAGCGAGATCAACGCTGCCGCTGGCAAGCTCACCGTGCTGGTGTCGCTCTTCGAGCGTGAGACTCCGGTCGAGCTCAGCTTCGACCAGGTCACCAAGATCATCTAGTTTTTCGTCACCGTGTGTGTCGGCGAGTTCGAACGCCCCGCTGCTTTCTTCGAGAAGTGCGGGGCGTTCGTGCGTAGGGACGAGGATCAGCACCCCAGCATCATCCACCCGCGCGAGGAGGGCCGGCCGCGTTCGGGCTGATTCGGTTACCCGCGTAGGCACTTGCAAAGGTGAGGGCCGTCGCGTGGGTAGTTGTGGCTTCCCCTCGCCGAAAACTTGACCTCAACTGCCCACTTGTGACTTGTGTGGCACTATATGCGCCACGGGCCACGAAACATGCAATACGGTCGAAGCAGTGCAGTGCAACGTGCGCCACGCACAGCGATGAACCAGATGACGTAGACGTAGAGACCTAGAAAGGGAGGCGACATGACTACCCCAGCCCCTAACCAGAATCAGTTCGGCAAGCCAACGGCGGCTTTCATCGGCGCTGCATGGGCTGCGCTCGCGCTCGGCGCCATCATCTACTTCATCGGCCTCTGGCGCGCAGACATGGAGACCTTCGAAAAGGGCTTCTATTTTGCGACGTTCTTGTTCGGAATGCTGAGCGCGGTGTCGCTGCAGAAATCGGTGCGCGACCGACATGAAGGCGTACCGGTGACGAGCATTTATCTCGGTGTCTCATGGCTGGGTCTTGCGCTGTCGCTGGGCATGCTCGCGTGGGGCCTCTGGAACAGCACCATTTTGCCAAGCGAGAAGGGCTTCTACGCGCTGGGCTTCGCGCTTGCCGTGTTCGCCGTGATCGTGGTGCAGAAGAACGTGCGTGACCAAATCGCCTACAAGGCGCAGCATCCAGAACTCTACGGCGCCGACGCCATTGAGGCCCGCAAGCAAACTGGGCAGGGAAACCAAGCTGCGCAGGTACAGCCCGGGCCCCACGAGCAGCGACCCTATTAAGCGGGTGGCGCGATCCTCGTAGATGGCGTAAACTTATGTGGTTTGCGCTCGCTAACACGCGCGCCCAAACGCAACCGCGCTCAAGACAGGCTTGAGAGGCGGGAGAGGCACACGGCTTTCGAGCCGCAGCTTCGACGTGAAAGGAAACATCATGGCAAAAGCCAAGAAGGTTACCGGTCTGATTAAGCTTCAGATCGCAGCCGGCGCAGCCAACCCGGCACCCCCCGTGGGCCCGGCGCTTGGTCAGCACGGCGTTAACATCATGGAGTTCTGCAAGGCCTACAACGCGGCCACAGAAAGCCAGCGCGGAAACATCGTTCCCGTAGAAATCACCGTCTACGAAGATCGTTCGTTTGACTTCATTCTGAAGACCCCACCAGCAGCTGAGCTGCTGAAGAAGGCTGCCGGCGTGCAGAAGGGCTCAGGCACTCCGCACAGCGTCAAGGTTGCGAAGGTCACTGCCGAGCAGGTGCGTCAGATCGCCGAGCAGAAGCAGGCCGACCTCAACGCACACGACGTTGAGCAGGCAGCAAAGATCATCGCTGGTACCGCCCGCTCTATGGGCATCACGGTTGAGTAGGGGTAAGAAACATGGCAACTAGGTCAAAGATTTACCGCGCCGCCGCTGAGAAGATTGAGGCTGGCAAGTTTTACTCTCCTGCTGACGCTGTTGCGTTGGCAAAAGAGACCGGGTCAACCAAGACCGATGCGACCGTTGAGGTCGCTGTGAGGCTTGGCGTCGACCCCCGCAAGGCAGATCAGATGGTGCGTGGCACCGTCAGCCTGCCCCACGGCACCGGTAAGACCGCTCGCGTCATCGTGTTCGCGACCGGTCCCGCAGCTGAAGCGGCGATTGCTGCTGGCGCTGACGAGGTTGGTGGCGACGAGCTGATCGAGAAGGTCGCTGGCGGCTACACCGATTTCGACTCGGCAGTGTCGACCCCCGAGCTCATGGGCAAGGTTGGTCGTCTCGGTAAGGTACTGGGCCCCCGTGGTCTCATGCCAAACCCCAAGACTGGCACCGTGACCCCTGATCCAGCCAAGGCTGTCACCGACATTAAGGGTGGCAAGATCGAGTTCCGCGTTGACAAGCACGCGAACGTGCACTTCATCGTGGGCAAGGCTTCGTTCGCGCCAGAGCAGCTGAACGACAACATTCGTGCAGCGCTCGACGAGATCGTTCGCCTCAAGCCTTCATCGGCTAAAGGCAAGTACGTGCT
>JAAZHL010000385.1 GCA_012510755.1 Leucobacter sp. | reverse complement strand
GTGCTGGCGTCGGGGAAGGTCTGGTAGATCAGGTGGGTGCCGAAGTGATCGACGACTTCTCGTACCCAAGCGGGCGCTTCTGGGTCGTGGTAAATCGTGAGGTATTCGTCTCGGAGCGCTTCGTAGTCCCCGTTTCCGGTGAGTGCATAGTCTGAGAGGGCGCTGTCTGGCGCGAGGCTGCGACTCAGCACGTGCGCGATGCACTGCGCTGTTTCTTGGTCGACGCCAGTGTGGTGCTCGTCGGCGTAGGCGATGCCTCCGGCGACGATGTCACTGTGGCGAATGAGGGCGGTTTCGAGTCTCCTCCAGTCAGGCACTTCACGGGTCGGTGCGGGGCGCGGCAGGTGCTCGGTGGTGGGGAGCGTTGCTGGGGTGTGTTCGGGGTTATTCATGGGTTTCCTCCTTTCGTTCTGCTTGGATGAGGTGGGTGCCGAGCCAATCAATCCAGTGCTGGGCTTGCTCGGAGATGCTCGGGTGGATGTAGAGATCGAGGTACTCGTCACGTAGCTCGTCGTATCCGCCTTCACCGGTGCGGCCGAAGTTCGCGAGTGCGCTGTGACGGCCGTAGGCGCGGCCGAGGACGTGGCCGATAAGGCGGGCCGTCCCGTGAGAAATCTCCTGCTGTTCTCTTTCAGCTGCGGCAATGCCTGCATTGATTCGGTCGCCGAAGCGTGCGGCCGTCTGCTGCAGCCGTTCGATATCAATCTGTTTGCTGTCGGGCTGTAGTTCTACCACTGGTGTGGAGTGTTGTTCGTGGTTCATATGGTGGGTCCTCCTTTCGTGAGGGATGAATTGTTCGGGGTGTTCTCCCTGACCGCTGCCGCCGTGACAGGCGTGCAGGGGTCAGGGAGAACGGTGTTCGCTGAATGTTCTATGCAGACCTCACGCTTGCGTCGTCACTTTCAAACTGACTGATGAGTTTGTAGCGTTCTCCAGCTCGCAGGTTGAGATAGTCCTCGCCTGCATGAATGACCATTGCCGGGTGGCGCTCTGCGACGAAGTAGACAAGCTCCGTAAACCCTGCTCGATCCCAAAGCAGCTCGTCGCCGTGGTACTCGATGAACTCCTTGACGACAATGCAGCTGTGCTCTTTGGCATAGGCGGCAGTGCGCTTACGTTGTTCGTCGAGGGTTAGGTGTGGCCTTTTCGGATTGAGCGCGTTCATACGGGAGTTGTCGACGAGGTACGCGAACGCGAACCGGTAGGTGGTCTCCTTGTAGTGGTTGGTGTAGATCGACTTGTAGTCGTTCATGATTCGCCTCCTTTCAGCGATGCCCACGATTCACACGTGGCGCTATTCAGTTGTGCGTCTCCGCCGTTTGCACGGCAGAGAACCCATGTTCCGTTTAGTCGCCGCCAGTGATGAGTGACTCGGGGCGGTCGGCGTTCAGTGCCGCGCGGAACCAGAAGCTGTCGTGGGTGTCAAACGCCAGGACGCGCTCGCTGGCGGCAAATATCACCGATGGATGCGTATCACCCCAGAAGTCCAGTAGCTCCTGCAGCCCGGGCCGTTCTTCTGCAGCGAGTGGCCCGCATTCGTCTATGAATTCTGCGATGACGAGTGTCTCAGCGGCGCGAGCAAGGCCTTGGATAATGCGGCGCTGCTCGTCGAGGTCTGGATAGACCTCCTCGTATTCCTCCGCCTCTTGATCTGCCTCGTCCGCTCTGAGGTACGCGACGCCGAAGTTGTAGGTTTCACTTTGGTGCGGGTTCTCGTAGATGGATTCGTAGTTGATTCGTTCTGTCATGGTGGGTTCCTCCTTTCAAAACTGAGGGTGGTGCTATTCCCGCTTGCTGCCGCGGTGAGTTTCCTGTGCCGAGGCAAGCAGACAACATACGGGGAAGGTGGGCGCGGGGCGAGACGACGAAGGTTCTGGCCGCTCGCCCCGCGGGTGGTGTTAGCGTTCGAGCGCTGCTCTGATCGGTGCCAGCTCAAAAATGAAGCACCAGCCAAGGGCATAACTCATGACGAAGTTCGCGTTGAACACTTCCCGGATCGCCTGGTCATCCCACTGGTGGAGACCATCGACGTCAACGTTGGCGTAGAACGAGCGAAGGGGCCCTTCCCAGCTTTTCCGTTTAAGTACCAAGTCGCGAAGCGCATCTTTGCGCCCTTCGCCTTGTGCGCAGTAGGCCGCTGTGAATACTCCACTGAGTTGATCAAACGACAGGCTTTGCACTTCGGGAAGGCGCAGAAATGCGGTAATAGCGATTCCGTACTTTAGGTACGCTGCGTCGAGCTCTTCGTTCTGTTTCGGGATGCCCGCGAAACATGCAACTGCTGCGACTGCCGTGACGGCGTCCGACGTGACTCGTCGTCGTTCTGCTTCTGTTTTCTTGTCCATAGTTTTCCTCCTTTCGAGGTGAGATGTTGTTGCTCCGGAACTCCCTGCTTCCAAGGAAGTAAAGGGAGAACACCGGTCTGGAAACTTGATGGAGGGTGCGGGGCGAGCCGAGCTTTACGAGCTTGCAGCTCGCCCCGCGGGTGGTGTTAGTGCTCGAGCGCCGCTCTGATGGGTGCGAGGTCAAAGACCATGCACCCGTCAAAGGTTTGAATGAAGGCGTAGCCTTCGTCGAGCACTTCCCGAAGCGCCTCGTTATCCCACCGGAGGATGCCGTCGACTTCCAGGTCGTCATAGAGCGCACGGAGTGCTCCTTCCCAGCCGATGAGACTCAACAGCTCCTCGGTCGCTGCCTTCCGGTCTTGTCCTTGTAAGCAGAGTGATGCAGCGAATGCTTCAGCGAGTTTCGCGACATCAAGCTGCCTGACTTCTGGGATGAGCAGGAAAGCTGCAAACGGGATGCCGTGCTCCTCATATGCGGTGGTGAGCACTTCGTGCCGCTTCGGGTTGCCCGCGAAACAGGCGATCGCTGCAACTGCT
>JAAZHL010000384.1 GCA_012510755.1 Leucobacter sp. | reverse complement strand
TACCCGCGCTCGGCCAGCACAAGCGCCGTGTGCGAGCCGATATACCCGGCACCACCAGTCAGAAGAACGCGCATGCAGCAAGCCTAAAAGGTCGCGCTATGCGTGGGCTGGTAACCCGCCGGGCAACGCGTGATGAGATCGCTTGAGTGCGACGAGCTGCGCAGCCCAGCGTCCTCGCCGAACCTGCAATGTAACACGCGATCATATACCTCCCCCGCGCGAACCACGCATTCTCGCAGTCAACTCACTGCCGCTGCCAATAGACTATTCACGGCGTCGTAAGGCCGAGCACTAAGGAGGGTCCGTGGCAACACTCACCCTCATCGGCGAGCCGTTTCCAGACACTGATGCTCGAGCTCAGGTCGCAGCAGCCCGCAACCTCACCGAAGCACTCGCTGAGACCGCCCCCCGCGGCTGCTCATCACGACTACTTCTCGCCCGCGACAGCGAAGCACCCCACCTGAATTCGCCACGCGCAAGCGTCGAAGCGGTGCCACTCACCACGGGGGCGTTGCCATTGCTGTGGCGCACCGGCGCGACAGCCCGCCCCCTCGACGGCGAATTCGTGCACGCCAACACCCCGCTCGTTCCGTTGCGTTCGCGCACCGAAGACGACGGCTCGCAAACGACCGTGCTCATCCCACATATGCTCGCCTGGAACGCACCCGACCTCATGGGCGCAGGCCACGCAAAAAGTTATCGTGCCTTCGTCAAACGCGCCATCAAACACGCAGACGTGCTGCTCGCAGCAACCCACGCCGTCGCCGAACAACTCGCAGCGACCTACGGAGTCGAAGCACAAGTGCTCGGCCTCGCCGCACCCAGCGAATACCTCGCGAACGAACATTCTGCAACGCTGCGGGCCACCATGGGCCTGCCCGAACGCTACATCGTCACCACCGCGCTGCCCACCGAACACGGACGGCTCAGCTGGGCCCTCGACGCGCTCGAGGCCGACCCGACTCTGCCCGACCTTGTCGTACTGCACTTCGGCGCAGAACCACTGCCACCCGTGCGCGAAAGCCTTGCGACGCGTGTTCACATCATTGAGGTTGAAGACCTTGCAGAAGTGGGCGCTGCCATCTCTGGCGCAACGCTGCTCGCCCTACCCCAAACCCACATCGGCGCTGGCTTCGAAGTGTACGGCGCGCTCGCCGCGCACGTGCCCATTCTGCACGCCGATTGCTCGGCCGTCGCCGAACTCGCGGTCGACGCAGCAGTCAGCGTCGACAACGAAGCCGACTTCGCAAAAGCCCTCAACCGTCTCACCGGCGAAATGGGCGAAGAAGTCATGCGGCAGCTCAGCCTGCACGCGGCCGACCGCACCCGTGCGTTCAGCTGGCGCATCACCGCGTGGTCACTGTGGGAGCTGCACGCCAGCCTCTAGCTGCGACGTTGGTGCAAGGGGCGTTGGCGCAGCCTTAGCGAAAGGGGCGTTGGCGCAGCCTTGGCGAAAGGGGCTGCGCGATCCTCGTAGATAAAACCTTACAAATCGACGGCCCGCGCACCACCATTTCTCGCCGCGTACGTCCACGTCATCAGCGCCACCAACACAGCAGCGGTCGCAACCATGGCGACCGTGCCACCCCAGCCCACCCAAACGAAAAACACTCCACCCAGCCACCCGAGCAGGCTAGAACCTGAGTACGCGCCAAGATTGTAGAGCGGCGGAACCACACTGCGAGCCTCATTCGAACGGCGCGGGCCCAGCGTGCTCGCCAACGAATGACCGCCGAAAAACCCTGCGGTGAACAGTGTCAACCCGGCAATCACCGCGATCAGCGACGGCAGCAGCGTAAGCGCCAAACCAGCCAGCACCAGCAACATGCTGAGAATCGTCGCGCGAGTTGAGTTGCTGCGCGCCACCACCCGCCAGACGAGGCGAGACGACACTCCCCCGGCGAGATACGTCAAGAAGATCAGCGACACCTGCATCAAGCTCATATTGAACGGCGGCTCTTGCAGCCGAAACGTGAGGTAGTTGTAGACCGACACGAAGCTGCCCATCAACAAAAACGCCTGCAACACCGCAATCATGACGCCAGGGTTGCGCAGATTCAGCCACAGCCCGCGCAAGATCGGCACCGGCTTCGGCTGCACCTTCGTTGGTTGCACCACCACCAAAAAGATGATGCCGACGATTGCGGCGAGCACGGTGACCGAAAGAGAGCCCAACTGCCAGCCAAAATGGTCGCTGACGGTTGCCGAGATCATGCGGCTCGACAGCCCACCGAGCGTGTTGCCCGTGATGAAACTGCCGACCGCCGCGCCAAGCGCGCGGGGCGACACCGACTCGGCCAAGAGGGTCACTGCGATGGCCGGGACCCCGGCGATGGCGATGCCTTCGAGCAGGCGCAGGGCGACGAGTGCTCCGAAGCTGTTGGCGAGCGGCAAGATGACGCTGGCAGCGAGTGAGGCGATTATCGCGATGCGCATCGTCTGCATGCGGCCAATGCGGTCTGAGAGCATCGCCCACGGCAGCACGCCGAGCGCGACGCCGATGGTAGCGGCGCCGATGACCCACGACACGGTGTCCGCGGCGACGCCGAACGAGCGCGCGATATCGGGAAGTATGCCTTGCGGAGCATACATCTGCCCGAAGGCGGCAAACCCCGCACAAAACATGGCGATGACGGCGCGGCGGTAGGCGGTTGATCCGTGGGGTGCGCGCGGATCGGCGGGTGTGTCGGCCGAGGTACTGGCAGCGTTGGCGCTGCCCGTTTCACTGTTGTTACCGCTGTTACCGCTGTTACCGCTGTTACCGCCAGCTTTGCCGCTGTCGGCTGGGCTGCCCGCGCCGCCTTCTTGGCTACTCGGCGACACGCGCCTGCAGTGCGATGTTCTTAGCTTCGACCTGCGCCTCGAGGTCGCGTGCATAGTGCTCGAGTGCTTCGGCGATTGCTTCGTCGTGGGCGCCGAGCATGCGCACCGCGAGCAGGCCTGCGTTCTTGGCTCCGCCGATGCTGACGGTCGCCACAGGAATTCCACCGGGCATTTGCACGATCGAAAGCAGGGAGTCGAGCCCGTCGAGCTTCGCCAGCGGCACCGGAACCCCAATCACCGGCAGTGTCGTCATCGAGGCAACCATGCCTGGAAGGTGGGCGGCCCCGCCCGCGCCCGCGATGATCACCTTGAGCCCCCGCTCGCTCGCGCTGCGCGCATAGGCCACCATCTTGTCAGGGGTGCGGTGGGCACTGACCACCTCGACTTCGTGGCTGATACCGAACTCGCGCAGCACTTGCACTGCATCGCTCATGACCGAGAAGTCGCTGTCACTGCCCATGATTACGCCGACGAGGGGAGAATCGCTCATTCCCCCATGCTACCCGCGTGGGCCTACAGGTCGCCACGCGCGCGAGCTGGCCAAGGCGGGGGCAGTTGCGGTGGTCTGGCGACGGTTGGGGCAGCAACAACTGCCCACGGTTCGGCGGTGACGCGGGTTCGGCAATGGCGACGGCGAGGGTTCGGCAGTGGCGACGGAGAGTGTTCGGCGGTGACGCGGGCGAGTGTTCGGCGGTGGCGACGGCCCGGGTCGGCAGTGGCAACGGCGAGGGTCGCGAGGCATGGAAGCGAGGTGAGGTGGCGACGGTTCCGCGGAATCAAGGCGCGAGGATCGCCCAGCCCACCCTCTAGTCGAACATCGCGGCGGCGGCGCGCGCCTCGGCACGCACCTCGGCCGGGTCGGCACCCGTGACGGTAACGTGGCCGACTTTGCGGCCCGGCCTGGGG
>JAAZHL010000383.1 GCA_012510755.1 Leucobacter sp. | reverse complement strand
GGTGAACACCGGGTTAATGAAATAGCCAAGCGACACTTCAATGATGTGACCAGTCACCACGCCGGTGACGAATATCTGCCAGTTGGCATAGAGCAGCACTGAGCTGAGCGCGAACCACCCCATCATGCGCGGCGAGCGCACAATGGCGCCGCCGGCCGGCCAGCGACGAAGCAGCGTCACAATGACCAAACAGACTGCGAGCGCCGCGAGCACGCGCCACGGCACAAGCTCGAATGAATCGACTGCGGCGAGCAGCATATAAAAGAGCGGGAACACGCCCCAGCACAGATAGGCGCCAATGCCATAGACGTAACCGAGTCGGTTGTTCACTGCACCAGCTTAGTGGGCAGACCCGCGCCCACCTGGTGTCGCCGCGAGCACAGACACAAAAGAGGGCCGATGCGCATGCACCGGCCCTCTTTGAGAAATGGGTGGTTAGCGAACCACTACTGCGAGCACGTCGCGAGCTGACAGCACGAGGAACTCGTCGCCGCCGTACTTCACCTCGGTGCCCCCGAACTTCGAGTAGATGACGAGATCGCCAACACTGATATCGAGCGGCACGCGGTTGCCGTTATCGTCAATGCGGCCTGGGCCGACTGCAACAACTTCGCCCTCTTGTGGCTTCTCTTTCGCGCTGTCAGGAATAACCAGACCCGACGCAGTGGTCTGCTCTGCCTCGACCTGCTTGATCACAATGCGATCTTCGAGCGGCTTGATGCTCACCGACACGTTTGACCTCTTTCTGAAGTGGGTAAGAAGAACTTGTGATGCCTATGGTTGGCACCCTGGTAGCGAGTCTATGGGCACTGTTGGCACTCTCGCAAGGCGAGTGCCAATGAAGTTGTGCGAGGATCGCGGCAAGCGAACACCCACAGTTCACCGCGGCGCTAGTGACCTGGCCTGTGGTGCTATGAAATAATTATGCAGACTGCACGGGTAAGACGACTCGCGCAGCACAAGCTCAGGAGCCGAACATGTCGAACCCGAACGATCCGAACCTCGAGCAGCCCGCACCCGGTGCGCCTGTTCCGAATGCGCCAGAGTCATCTGACGTCCCGGCGCAGCCCTATGCTCAGCCGGCCGCTCCCCAGGCACCGGCTGCACCCGAGGCGCCAGCTGCACCCGAGGCACCGACCGCCCCTGAATTCATGAGCGCGCCAGAACCCGCCTCGGCGCAACCGTACGCACCCCCGGCTCCGATGGGCGCACCGGTTCCTGATTTTGCCGCACCGGTGACCCCGCCAGCAGCGGCTCCTGCACCGCCGGCACCACCCGCGCCCCCGGCGCCGCCCGCAGCACCTCAGTACGCCGCTCCCATGCCTCCCGCTCCCCCAGCACCGCCCGCACCGCCCGCACCGCCGACTGGCGGCGCACCGGCACCGGGGGCTCCCTACGGCCAGCAGCCGCAGTACGGCGCCACACAGCAACACGGCGCTGCGCAACAGTACAGCGCCGCGCAACAGTACGCTGCCGCACCCGCTGCGGGCCCCACGAACACCCTGTCGATCATTTCGATGATCTCGTCGATTCTTGGCATCTTCACCTGGGGCCTTCTGTCGCTGCTCGGCGTCATTCTCGGGCACATCTCGCTGAAGCAGATCACGCAGCGCGGTGAAGGCGGGCGCGGCATGGCACTGACCGGTGTCATCGTTGGGTACATCGGTCTTGCGATCTATGTGATCGTCACGATCTTCCTGCTCGTCGTCTTCTTCGCTGCGCTTGCCGCCGGTGGCGCAAGCTACAGCTACAGCTACTAAGGAGCAGCCAATGACCTACCAGCCAGAATCACCATACGTTCAGCAGCCTGAACAG
>JAAZHL010000382.1 GCA_012510755.1 Leucobacter sp. | reverse complement strand
GTCGCTTCCCCGTGCAGTGGTCGCCGTTCAACCACTAATTCTTCGCGCTTCACGGGAACCTCCAGGTGCTCGGTTTCCGTTGTCACTTCCTTGCGCACACGCGCCTCACCCGCCGATTCAACGTGCTTGTGAGTATCGAGAACCTCTTCGCGGGCTACCATTTCGCCAGCGGTGTTCAGCCGGTGGGTCGCCTGAGGATTCCGGGTGTCAATTTGCGCCTGAAACGGTACCAGTCATTGGCGCTCCAAACGGTACCAGTTGGTGAGAGTGAGCCTGGTCGGGCTCAGGTGGTACTGTTTGACCTAAGCTTCTTCGGTCGCCGACCCGGTTGGCGCTTTGGTACCGTTTGAACTTTTTCCCGAATTCCCCATCCGGTAGCTCCGGCCGGTGATCTGGATCACTTCGCTGTGGTGCAGGAACCGGTCCAGGATCGCCGTCGCACTGGGGATGTCACCGATCAACTTGCCCCATTCCTCCAGCGGACGGTTGCTGGTCATCATCGTGCTACGCACGTCGTGACGACGCAGGATCACCTCGAACAGGTACTCTCCACTGCGCTTGGGAAGCTGCTTCATCCCCATGTCGTCGATGATCAGTAAGTCCGGTTCCAGATAACGCTTCAAGATCCGCTCATGACCCTCCATCGCCTCATCGTGCAGGAAGTCACGCACCAGGTCGAAGATGCTGCGATAGTAAACCGTCATTCCAGCACGAATCAGTGACAAGCCAATCGCCTGACAGAGATGACTCTTGCCGGTCCCCGGAGGCCCCATCCAGAGCACGTCGCGATGCTCGCGTACGAACCGCCCTGTGGCCAACTCGAAGATCTCACTTTTCTTAATCGTTTTGTTGAAGCTGAAGTCAAAGTCTTCTAAACGACGAACGTCTCGGAAACTCGCCAGCTTGATCCGTCGTTCGATTTGGCGGTCACCGCGAATGTTGAGCTCGTCCTGCAGCATCAACTCAAAGAACTCCAGATGCGTCAGGCCTGTCGAGGAGGCTTCATGAAGACGGACTTCCAGCGACTGGCTCATGCCGCTCAGACGCAGCTTGGTGAGCATCGGATTGATCGTATTTCTCATTGGTAGATTCCTTCCTGTACTTTCTCGTGGATAAAGTTTCCATACTCAGCGATCGGACGAATGATCGCGTGTTCCTCCATGAAATCCATGGTCGTTTGCGAAGCGGCGGCTTGCCGCTTCAAGAGCGTGCGGATGATTCGGCAGTTGATCGCACCGCTCCGCCAAGCAGTCTGGCAGGCCTGTTCGATGTTCTCGCTGGAGTGCTTGCGGCTCATGGCCAATACCCCCTGGAGCACGCGTGCCGCTTCGACTCCTCGGCCCGCAACAACGGCATCAGCCCAGCGACTGGCATGGGGCCCGATTCGCCGCATTTTCCCGTGTAGATAGCCGATCCCGCGTTCGATCGGGCTGATCTTTTCCGAGGCGATGTGTTGCGGATCTGTTCGGAAGCGGCCACGCTCAGTGACCACATGCGTCGAGATCAGACGCAGAGATGCGTCGAAGATGCGCACCAGACGACTGTCGTGCCGGACCCACACCTCGCGTCCTAAGTATTCCGGTGGAACACTATAAAACGACCTGTTGATCGAGATGTGACCGTCACGAGAAACCTTTCGCTTAGCTTCATGGTAGAACGCAAAGCGTTCCAGCGGAAGCTTGGCCAAAGCTGCTTTCTCATGGGTCTCATATGCGGCTCGCACTTGCTTGCATGTAGTGCCATGAATCCGCGTGTCGGCAACGGTTCGCTCCCAATGGGCGAGGTGTTCATTCTGGGCGGCGAGGGATGCAAACTCATGTCCGCGCAGCGCATTCTCCTGAACATAATCTACACCCCGTTCTACCTTGCCCTTATGCCTAGGAGTTCGCACCCGTGTCGGAGTGAAGGCACAGCCATAGTGTTTACAGAAATCAACCAGCTTCGGATTGAGTTCTGGGTCGTACCAATCAGGCGTCTTGACGGCACACTTGGCATTGTCAAAGACGACTCGCTGTGGCACACCGCCGAGCGCCCAAAACGCATTCTCAAGGGTACGGATGAAGCTTTCTGTATCCTGCTTGAAGACCGCCTCGGTGTAACCCTTTCGTGAATGACTCAGGACACAGCGAAAGACGTGCGTCCGGCGATGAGTTCCATCAGCACCACGAATCTTCGCACCGGTTCCAAAGTCGACCTGCAGTTCTTCGCCGGGCTCGACTTCCATGCGCCGAAAGGCGGTCTGCGAATGGACGCCGAGCGACTTGACGAATCGATTGACCGACCAGTACTTGCCGTCAAACCCGTGATCGGCGACGAGATCCTGATGGATGCGTTTAGCCGACAAGCCAAGCTCGCATTTAGCGACGATCAGTTCACGAAAGCGTTCACATTGACTGCCGCCGGCAATGGTGGCAACAACTGACTGGGGAGCCGGCTTTTCACCGCTGGACCCGGTTGGCGCCTTGGTACTGTTTGAATCCTGTGACCCGGTTGGCGCCTGATCGCTGGGAGCCGTAGGCGCCGTGGTCCTGTTTGGCGCGGGGGCCTGCAAATGTCGCCGAACAGCTCCGCGGGAGACACCGAGCGTTTGAGCGATCCGCCGCTCGGAGTATCCAGCAGCGCGTAAGTTGTTGATTGCAAAGGACTTGTCCATC
Source organism: Leucobacter sp. (assembly GCA_012510755.1). GTDB lineage: Bacteria > Actinomycetota > Actinomycetes > Actinomycetales > Microbacteriaceae > Leucobacter. The sequence continues at coordinate 310 of JAAZHL010000382.1, read as the reverse complement.
GCCAGTTGATTCGCCATGGGGCTCTCGCAGGTCGGCATTCAGGAGTGAAAGCCGGCCATCAGAGGAGAGCCGAGGGTGGGGGATCAACTGGTACCGTTTCAGGCGCCAATCAGTGGTACCGTTTGGGCGCAAACTGACACAATTCCGCCGACGAGCAAAATCACCCGTCTGAGCGCGGACGCATTTAGCTCACGGGGCATCTGGTAGCGTGGTCAACTGTAGTCGCAGATTCAACATGTCGATCACGCTTTTAAAGCGATTCAGAAATGCCATCCCGACTTTGGTTACCTTCGACTCAACGATCACCACG
>JAAZHL010000381.1 GCA_012510755.1 Leucobacter sp. | reverse complement strand
GCTCTTGCAGGGGCTCTGCCTGAGGGCGTAACGATTCGGTTTGACCCGACGCTCGTGCGTGGCATGGGCTATTACACGGGCACGATCTTCGAGATCGCTCACCCGGGCTCGGGCAGCTCGGTGGGTGGCGGCGGTCGCTATGACGGAATGGTCGGGCGTTTCTTGGGGCAAGATGTGCCGGCCGTGGGCTTCTCGATCGGTTTCGAACGGGTCGTTGATCTGATTGATGTGCCTGAGAGTGAAGGCCCAGAGGCTGTTGCGCTTATTTTCGACAAAGATGTGGCCACTGCTGATCTGGTGTCACTGAAACGCGAGCTGATCGCCCGCGGCCACCGCGTACGGCTCGAGAAGCGCCAGAAGAACATGCGGGCGCTGCTTGACCGGGTCGCGGGTGAGGGGTTCACCCGGTTCGCGAACGTGTCTTCGGGCGTGCGCGACGCGGCAGCGCTTGAGCTGCGCCCGCTCGGTTAGTTTGAGTGGTCGCGGAGCCACTCGTAATCTGCGCAAAAAGACAAATCTGCCGAAAACAACCTCGAATTCGTGATTTTTGACCCTTTTAACGCTGATCGGTTGCCGTGTGCGGGCCAGGTGTAGTTCCTTGGGACGTTGCGAACAGTCGAGTGGGTCGAGAGAAGACCAATACAGGCTCTTGAAGCCCGCACTGAGTCGAGACGCACTAGAATTGCAGGCGGCCCAGAAACCTAACCCAAGGAGCAGATGGTGGCATTCGTAGACGCGGTGATCGCACGCGAGATTCTAGACTCGCGAGGCAACCCGACGGTCGAGGTCGAAGTTGGACTCACTGACGGATCGGTGGGCCGCGCAGCGGTGCCGAGCGGCGCGGCGACCGGCGCATTCGAGGCCTATGAGCTTCGTGACGGCGATAAGAGCCGTTACCTCGGTAAGGGTGTCACCAAGGCCGTCGATGCGGTCTTCGATGACCTCGGCCCCGCCATCGACGACTTCGCTGCAGACGATCAGCGCCTCGTTGACCAGGCCCTCATCGAAGCCGACGGCACTGAAAACAAGCAGGCTGCAGGCGCGAACGCGATCCTCGGCGTCAGCCTTGCCGTTGCACACGCTGCCGCAGCTAGTGCAGGTCTGCCCCTGTACCGGTACCTAGGTGGGCCGACCGCCTGCACCCTGCCTGTTCCGCTGATGAACATTATCAACGGCGGCGCTCACGCCGACACCGGCGTCGACATTCAAGAATTCATGGCGGTGCCGCTCGGCGCTGAAACCTTCAGCGAGGGGCTGCGCTGGGGCGTCGAGGTCTACCATGCGCTCAAAGAGCTGCTCAAAGAAAAGGGCCTCACGACTGCGCTCGGCGATGAGGGCGGGTTCGCTCCTGACCTGCCAAACAACGAAGCTGCGCTCGAGCTGATCGTTGAAGCGATCAAGCGTGCCGGCTACGAACCGGGCCGCGATGTCGCACTCGCGCTCGACGTGGCGTCGACCGAGTTCTTCGAGAACGGCGTGTACAAGTTTGAGGTCAAATACCGCACTGCGGCAGAGATGTCGGCATATTATGCTGACCTCGCTGACCGCTAGCCGCTGGTCTAAATCGAAGACCCGCTCGCCGAAGACGACTGGCAGGGCTGGAAGATCTTGACCGATGACCTCGGCGATCGAGTGCAACTCGTGGGCGATGACCTGTTCGTCACGAACCCCAAGCGTCTTGCTGACGGCATCGCGCAGGGCACGGCGAACTCGATCCTCGTGAAGGTCAACCAGATCGGTACCCTCACCGAGACGCTCGACGCGGTGCAGATGGCACAGCGTGCAGGGTACACGGCAGTGATGTCGCACCGTTCGGGCGAGACCGAAGATGTGACGATCGCCGACCTCGCAGTTGCCACCGACTGCGGCCAGATCAAGACCGGTGCGCCGGCCCGCTCTGATCGCGTCGCCAAATACAATCAGCTGCTGCGCATCGAAGAAGAACTCGGTGCTGCGGCGCGCTATGCCGGGCGCGGCGCTTTTCCGCGGTTCAGCGCCTAAGTTGCCTGCAACGTTAGGTTGAAGGCGAAGCAGCGAACGAGCGAAGCAGCGAATTAGCAGCGGCGATGCGGTGATGTGATGGCGGAGACGAAGCGTAAATTGCGCGACGAGTTCGCGGCTTGGTTTGCGAGCCTGCGTTTCAGCGCCATGACCGTCGTTATCGTTGGGCTGGTGGTCATGGGTGGGCTCATTGTGAGTCCCACCCTGACCACTTATGTGCAGCAGCAGCGAGAGCTGGCCGAGCTGCGCGAGAGTGTGCGGCAGCAGAGCGAGAACGTGGCAGAGGCTGATGCTGAGCGCGCGAAGTGGCTCGACCCGAGTTATGTGCGGTCGCAGGCGCGGGGGCGGCTGTTTTATGTGATGCCTGGTGAAACCCAGCTGAGCGTGATCGAAGACGTGGTGATTCCGAGCGATTCCGGCGAAGAGACCAGCAGCACCCTCACCTCTGTTGAGAGCAACTGGGCGCACGCCTTGGTGACGTCGACGTTGGTCGCTGGCACTACGAACGCGAGCCCCGAGCAGTTGCAGGGAGACGCTCAGGCTGACGCGCCTGCACCCGTTGATACTGGCGAAGCTGCCGAGCAAGCCGCCACTGAATAACTACGAAGGCAAGAAGGTTCACGTGACTCGACCACCCTACGAGACCCCAACCGCTGCAGACATTGCGGCGGTTAGCGAGCAACTTGGCCGCGAGGCTAGGGGAGTGGTCGGCATCGCCGCGCGCTCGGCCGATGGCGCACCCGCCGTCGTTGCCACGGCTCCGCGTTTGCCTGATGGCAGTCCGTTTCCGACGTTTTACTACCTGTGTCACCCCGAAGCGGTGGCCGGCGCGTCGAGGCTCGAAGCGGTGGGCATGATGAACGAGTTCAACGAGATGCTTGCGAACGATGAAGAGTTGCGGGCGCAGTATGAGCGGGCACATGAACAATACATCGAGGATCGCGACAGCGTCGGCGCAGTCGCCGAACTCGCCGGAATCAGCGCCGGTGGCATGCCAACCCGTGTGAAGTGCCTGCACGCACTGATCGGGCACGCTCTTGCGGCGGGGCCTGGGGTGAACCCGATTGGCGATATTGCGCTTGAGCGCGCCGGGCTGACGGGTTTTCGCGGGTAGCTGCTGCTGAGTGATCTTGCGGCGGCGCGCACGATGACGGTGGGTGCGCAGTGGCGTTAAATGCCGCGGCCGCCACCGCCACCGCCACCGCCACCAGAGAAGCCGCCGCCTGATGAGCCGCCGCTGAACGACGAGAACGACCCCCCTGAACCCGACCCAGAGCTTGAAGACACCGCCTGGGTGACCGGTGCGCTGCTGACGGTATTCGAGAATGCACTGAGCGACAGGCCAGTCGTGAACGACTGGCCTTCGGTGCCATATACCCAGTCGGGTGTGGATTCGCGATAGTAGCGGGCGAGCTCGCCCTGCCATTCTTTTTCAAAGCCGAACAGTACGGCGTAGGGCAGCAAGCGTTCGTACACCTGCACGATGAACTGCTCGTTGACTTCAGCCCCACTCGCACTTTGCAGCATGCGTATGCGGTCGGCTTCTGCGAGTCGAATGTATTCGCGCAGCCCCTTGAGGTGGTCGAGAAGCAGTGCACCCTGATATGTTGGCCGCTGCATTTTGGCCAGAATGAGCACGATCGCAATGCTTCCCCAGATCAGCACGTTGACGCCGACGGCGAGCAATATCGTCATGAGCACGAACTGGTCAAAGATGATGGCGTGCAGTACGGGCAGCCCGAGCGCGAGCACGAACAACAATATGACGGTCCCTACCGACTTTCCAGATGCCTTCTTGACGAGGTCTTGCTTGGTTGCCTCGGCCTTGGCTCTCGCCTTCAGCGAGTTGGCGGGGTCGCCGAGCCTCGTGCTCGTGCGGCTGAACCAGTGCGTGGTGCCGGGGTCGATGTCGGTGCCCGAACTGCCACTCAACACCCGGTTGTAGGTGGGAACTTCGATCGGCAATAGCCCGGTTGGGTCGACTGCCTGAACCCCGTATTGCTTGGTTTCGGCATGGTACAGCAGTCGCAGTTTGCGTCGCACCGCAAAGTCGAGCAGCGTGGCGGTCATCGCCTTATTCGGCGTGCGAAGCAGCTCTGCGGCGAGGGCCACACTGATGCCCTCGGGTGGCTCATACATGGCAATGATGGCTCGCCCGGTCTTGGCCTTGCGCCCCCGCACGAGGGCAGTGACAAACGCGGCGATCCCGGCTAAGAAGCTCGCGATCCCGCCCCAAATCAGCAGCGGGAACTTCTGTAGAAATGGTGTTGGGGGTGCTGGTGGCGTTGGTGCGGCCGTGAACGTGCCTGGCGCGAACGCGATCGCAAAGCTCACATTTTCGCGTGATGCGATCCTCTGTTCATCAATCGTGAACGCAAGCTGCGCCTCGCTGTTTGCTGCTTCGTCGTTTGCGGCCGCGCCATCTTCTGTCGCATCATTCTCTGGTGTGCTGTTCTCTGCTGCGCTGTCAGACTGCTGCGAAGCGTCGTTGATGCTGCACCGATCGGTCGAGCCGAAGGCGCCTCGATAGCAGGCCGTGGCGCCGGTGAGGCTGGCTGCCAGCTCGGGGGAGAGGTAGATTTCTGCGCTCACCTGGTCAAATGGTTGGCTCCAATCGGTGCCGTTGATGTCCCAGTAGAACTCGTCGACGCCGGTGTCGTCAAAGAACCGGGTCACGTCGCGCTGGGTGTACTCGATGACGTAGTGCTGTGCGCCGTGCAGGTACTGTCCTTCGGGTACGGCCATGGTGACAGCGAGAAAATCGCCGTAGGGTTCGGTCGTATAGCTGCGTGCCGCACCGGTTTCGTCGGTCACCGAGAGTACCTGCACATTCGTGTCGTGACCGTCATACACGCGGGTGAGATCGCGAATCAGGCCGCGGTTCTGGTCGAAGTCAGGGAAGACGGCGACGATGTGTTCGACAGTGTGCAACGAGGATCGCCCCTCGCCGTCTCGGCTCAGCGTGTACGTGGCATCGAATGACTCAATGGTGAAGTCGTTCACATCGGCGTGAGCAGCGCTCGAAGTGAAGCTCGCTGGAGCGATGACGCCCACGAGTAGAGCCAGTAGAGCGAGGCACACGGTCACGATGCGCGTGCGTGTTTTTGCAGCCATGTACTGAGTCTATGAGTTTGGTTAGTTTGGCGTTTTAGGGGTATTAGACTATATACGGTCGGGCAGCATACGCCCGGTTTTTGTGCGCCTGCAGGTCGGCGCAAGTGAGAGATGCACTCTTTCAACGCTCTATACAAGGAGAAACGCTTCGTGGCGAAGAAAATTCTGATCGTCGGCGGCGGCTACGCCGGTTTCTACACCGCATGGAAGCTGGAGAAGCTTCTGCGCGCGGGTGAAGCAGAGGTCACCATTGTCGATCCACTGCCGTACATGGCTTACTTGCCATTCTTGCCCGAGGTTGCGGCTGGCTCGATCGAACCGCGTCACGCGGTGGTTGCTCGTCGCCGTCATCTGAACACCACGGCCAACATTGCGGGCAAGGTGACCGGCATTTCGCATGCCACCAAGACTGCGACGATCACCCCCAACGAGGGTGAAGCGTTCGATTTCGAGTACGACCACATCGTCGTGACTACCGGTTCGGTGTCGCGCACGTTCCCGATTCCCGGTGTTGCCGAGAACGCCGTTGGCATGAAGACCATCGAAGAGGCCGTGTCTGTTCGCGATCGCATGGTCGATAACTTTGAACGCGCCGCGTCGCTGCCCGCAGGTTCACCCGAGCGCGCGCGTCTGCTGACCGTGACCGTGGTTGGTGGCGGCTTTGCTGGTATCGAGAGCATCAGCGAACTTCGTTCGTTTGCTACCTCGCTGCTGCGTCGTTACCCTGAGATCACTTTTGACGAGACGAAGTTCCACCTCGTTGAGGCGATGGGTCGCATCATGCCCGAGGTGTCGCTTGAGACTTCGCTGTGGGTCATCAAAGACCAGACCCGTCGCGGCGTGAATATTCACCTTGACACGCAGCTTTCGTCGGCTGTCGACGGCAAGATTGAGCTTTCGACTGGCGAGAGCTACGAGAGTGATCTCATCGTCTGGACTGCGGGAGTCATGCCACGCCCGTTCTTGCGTGGCACCGACCTGCCGATCGGCCCACGTGGTCACGTGATCGGTCTGCCGACTCTGCGCATTGCTACCGAAGAGGGTGAGGCTCTCGAGGGTGCGTGGACTGCGGGTGATACCTCGCAGGTTCCTGACATTTCAGCGACCCCTGGCCCCGGCGGCTTCTGCGTGCCGAACGCGCAGCACGCGGTGCGTCAGGGCAGGCTGCTCGCAAAGAACATCGTGGCCGACATTCGCGGCGAGGGTGTGCGTGAGTACAACCATAAGAACGCTGGCGCGGTTGCCGGCCTTGGCATGAATACGGGTGTCTTCCAGTCGGGCAAGTTTGCCATGAAGGGCTACTTTGCGTGGCTCGCGCACCGTTTCTACCATGGCCTCGCGATTCCGACGTGGGAGCGCAAGTGGCGGGTGTTCGGCGGCTGGGTCGGTCACTTCTTCTTGGCACGCGACGTCGTCAACCTGCCTGAGCTTGAGCGCCCCCGTGCGATCTTCGAAGAGTTCGCTTCGCGGCCGAAGCCTCCCGCAGCCGACTAATTCGTAGCCGCATCTGGTGCACGAAAGAGGGAGCGGCTCGTTTTGACCGCTCCCTCTTTCGTTGCTAAGATTGACTCTTGGTGCTGCTGCCGAAATGTCGGTTTGCAGTGTCACCATTGGGATATGGTGTAATTGGCAACACTACGGTTTCTGGTACCGTCATTCTAGGTTCGAGTCCTGGTATCCCAGCCACATAAATGCATCGTGAGTAGGCATTTCTCGTAAGACGAGAATGTCTGCACGGACCCACCGGGCTCCGTGCCAACAGTTCTGCCAACAATCCCGGGTAGCTGCTGCCGCTCGCATTCGCTGCCTCTCGACTATGAGTCTCACTTGCCACAGCTGAACGGGAGGGTTGAAGAATTGCTTAAAAGG
>JAAZHL010000006.1 GCA_012510755.1 Leucobacter sp. | reverse complement strand
TCCGTCTGGTCGGAGCGGTCCTCGCTGAACAGACCGACGAATGGGCCGAAGGCCGCCGCTATCTCGGCCTTGACATCCTCGCCAAGTCCCGCCTGACCCTCGTCCCCAACAACGCCATCGAGGAGGTGACTGACACGCTCCTCGAACTCAGCGCATAACCCCTCAAAAACCGAAGGATCGCGCTACACCACTACCAGGGACTTGACCAAAGTGAGCCGTAAACATTAGTTCAGGGCAACGATGCCGGCGTTTAATGTCGAAGCAAAGATGAGCCAGCCAAGGTAGGGAACAAGTAGCACGGCCGCGGTCTTCGACCACCTGGTGGCTGCGGCGATCAACCAGATCACCGTAACGATCAGTACAAGCATGATGGCTAGTGCCGCCCACCAGGCGACTTCACCGAACATCGGGTAGCCCGAGAAGAACACCGGGGTCCACGCGAAATTGAGCAGCAACTGCACTACATACAGCCACAGAGTGCCTCGGGCGCGGTTGGCATGGCCGACGCCAATGTGCCCCGATCTCCAGATGAGAAAGCCCGCCACGGCAATCAATACGTACAGCAGACTCCATGCGGGGCCAAACACTGCGTTCGGTGGGCTCCACGGCACCTTCTCGACGTCTTGATACCAGCCCTCAGTGTGCTGCATGGTTGAGCGCGAGCCACTGACCGCTATCGCCGCGACTGTGATGAGTAAGGCGACCAATACGACAACCTGGCGAGCCAGAGCGGGGCGTTGACGGTGCGGGTCTGTCGCGCCGCGCGCGAGCGTCTTGCTAGATTCAGCCGGGGAGCTGTGCGTGGTGACGGCGTCCTGCAGGTCTGCGCCGTAGTCAGTGGCAGGAGGCCTAGAACCCGCGGTCGTATGCGGCGTTAAGGCACCCGAGTCGTCGGCAGTGCCACCTACGTCACCGCCAGGTCCGTTCGTCTCGTGTTGATTGTTTGACTGCATGTGAGTTGTTCACCCCGGTAGTTCTCTTGTCACCTCTAGTGGTGCGTACTGTTCAGGTTCCGTGAACGTACCGAGATGAGGTCTGCCATCGATAGGGGGTTGCGCGGCTCACCCTGGCCAGCTATGCGGGCTGTCGCACTTATTCCGTGAGGGATGTGCTGATCCCGCTAGATGCGATCTTTCGGCGCACGGGTGTCGTCCTACCTCACAGGCGCTCGTGACTGCCAAGATACAACCATGCACACTTCACGCACGCCACTCGCCATTGTTACCGGCCTCGCCCTGATACTTGCGCCGCTCATCGGCTGGGCGTTCAAGCTCATCTCAATCGGCTGGTTTGTCGTCATCGTGATGTTTGGCCCGATTGTCTTGCTTGTGGCCGGCTACATCGTGCAGATCATCATTGCTTCGCAAGGTTTTCTCTCACGCCGCCCGCTATTCGGTGCCAGGCAACGACTGGCCACAATTGCGGCGTGGCTCACCTCGGTTGCGGTGGTGCTGCTTGGCATTGTGATGCCCGACGGCGGCGACGCCTATTACGGGTCGACCCTGCAACTGTGGTTGGGCGCCTATGGGCCGAACGGCGATGCCGTGCATCAGGCAACGACAGGTCTCAACGACACCCTCTTTGTGATCTGCACGCTGGTCTGGTTGGGTGGCTTCGTCTGGCTAGTGGTCGAGTGGGTGATTGCGCTTGTGCGACGCTCACGCGAACGCAAAGCAGCGGCCTGACACCTGAGGTCTCCCGCGCGCCTGAAGCCTGGCTAGTGGCGCCCGCGCGCCTCGCCGCGACACATCAGCTAGACGCTCGGGTAGAGGGGGTTGTGCCCGCTTGCGATGCGTTCGGTCTCGCGCACCGGCGGCGGGGGAGTGCCATCGCCGAACGGCTCACCACCCAGCCGTTCGCGACCGTGCGGTTCGAGCCACCCATCGAGATTCGGGCCGGCGGGCACGACGCGGGTCGGGTTGATGTCTTCGTGCGTGATGTAGTAGTGCTGTTTGATTTGCACAAAGTCGATCGTGTCGCCAAACCCGGGCGTCTGAAAAAGGTCTCTCGCATAGCCCCACAGGTGCGGCATATCGGTGAGCCGGTTGCGGTTCGTTTTGAAATGGCCGTGGTAGACGGGGTCGAATCGGGCCAGTGTAGTGAACAGCCTGACGTCAGCTTCAGTAATCGTGCCACCCATCAAATACCGTGTACCTGAGAGTCGATCTTCGAGCCAGTCGAGTGCGGCCCAGAGCCTCGCATAGGCTGCATCGTACGCGGCTTGAGAACCAGCAAAGCCACACCGGTACACCCCGTTATTGACCTCAGTGAATACGCGCTCGATCACCGGCCACATTGCTTCGAGCTTGTCTGTGGGCAAGAGATTTGGGGCGCCGCCTCGGTGAAACTCTCGCCACTCGGTCGAGAAGTCGAGCGTGATCTGCGGGTAGTCGTTTGTCACCACCGCCCCGCTGCGATATCGACAATGGCAGGGACAGTGATGCCTCGCGGGTAGCCGGCGAAGCGCTTGAAATAGTTTTCTTGCAGTCGCTCAGTGCCAAGCACCGGGTCACGGTGACTCGGGTCAAGATCAAATGTCCAGGATCGCGCGTCGTGAGTAGGCCCAGGCCGTCCAAGGCTGATGGCGTCTTCGAGTCCCAGCAGTCTGCGCACAATCACGGTACGGTTCGCCCACGGGCACGCATTGGCTGCAATGAGACGGTACCTACCCGGTTCGACCGGCCACGCGGTGGCACCCTGGCTGATGCCCTGCCCGAGAACCCCTACTTTTGACGGTGGCGGGGCAGACAGCGCGGTGGTGGCGACGGTGTCCCGCACAATTCGGTCTTCAATGTAGTTGGTATCGCGATCGAACTCAGCGCCACTGGTGACGTAGGCACCTCGCGTTGAAAACTGGTCTGGGCGCTCATCGCTGCGTGACATAGGTGCCTCCGAGGTAGTTGCTGCTTTGATTCTAAGCGCAGCTTGGCACAACACAACTGCGGGCGTCGTCGAGCAGAGCGCCCCGAGCGAACACACATATTTGCACGGTTTGCGGACGGTAACGTAGACGTGTGAGCCATGTAGAAGAAGTTGCCGAGCGGTTTAAAGACGCGTTTCGAGAGCACCCGGCAGGCATTGCCTTGATTACAGCAAACACCGATGAGGGGCCAATTGGGTTGACCGCATCGAGCGTCGCCTCGGTGGGCCTTGACCCCGTGGCGTTGACGTTTTCGGTGACTCGAGCGACCGGCAGCGCCGGGGGTCTGTTGAGCGCCGACACTATGTTGGTGCACCTGCTCGACGCCCGTCACGTTGAGGTAGCAAAGCAGTTCTCGTTCACGGGCGGCGAGCGGTTTACCGAGCGCCAAGGGTGGCAGACTCTCGACACCGGCGAGCCGTACCTGCCAGGAGTGCGTGCCGCGTTACGGTGCCGGGCGTTGCAGGTCACCCCTGTCGGTGCGTCGTCGGCAGTGATCGCCGAGGTGCTTGATGTGGTCAGCGGCGAGAGCGGCGATGCGCTCGTCTATCTTGATCGACAGTTTCGTGGGTTAGGCCCAACGCACTAGCTTGCCCTACTCGGCGCGTGCGCACGCCGATCGCAGCGGTCAACTGATGCGTCGCTCGGCCTCGCGATAGTAGCCCATGCTGGTTGGCTCTTGTCAACGGGGTCGCACAGGTATTCACGGGTGAATACAGTCGGCGGCATGACTTCGCTTTGGCAGCTGACTTCGCCGCACATTGCTTCAGACAAGTTCGATGGCAGGCGACGCGATGTCGTGGTCGCGGGGGCCGGTCTGACCGGGCTATTAACTGCAGTGTTGCTTGCGCGCAGCGGCACGAGTGTCACGGTGCTCGAAGCTCGGCAGGTAGGTGCTGTCACGACGGGCAACACTACCGGCAAGCTCAGCCTCTTACAGGGCACCACTCTCTCAACGCTGCGCGAGTACACCGACGATGACATTCTGCGGGCATACGTGACTGCGAACCGTGAGGGCCAGCAACTCGTGGTCGATCAGATTGAGAACTCCCTTGAGCCGGTAGATCGTCGCACCGCCTACACGTACGCATCGACACCCGCGCAGCGCGAACTGCTCGAACGCGAACTTGACGCCTGCCACGTCGCGGGGGTTGAAGCTGTCGCCGCTGCCGAATCTGGTTTGCCGTACGAGACCTTCGGAGTGTTGCGGCTCGACCAGCAGGTGCAATTGCATCCCATGCGGATGTTGGCACTGCTTGCGAGCGAACTCCGTCGCTTAGGTGCCACCCTCGTCGAGCACTGCCGCGTGCGTGACGTCGAACAAGAACAAGCCGCCCTGCGTGTGGTTACCGACCAGGGCGACATTACTGCAGACACGTGCGTGCTGGCCATGGGAACACCAATTCTCGACAGGGGAATGTTCTTTGTGAAGCTTCGGCCCACACGTTCATATGTGAACGCGTTTCGGGTGTCGTCGGACACTTTGCCTGAGGGCATGTATGTGTCGGTGGGTGAGCCCACGCGATCACTCAGAACAGCTGAAGATGGCGAGGGTGAACGCCTACTCGTAGTCGGCGGTGAGGCAAAACCAGTCGGTCGGGCTGACAGCACCTCAGCAGAAATTGAACGGCTCGACACGTGGGCCGACCTGCACTTCACCGGTGCGCAACGCGTGTGCTGGTGGGCTGCGCAAGACTATCGAACACATTCGAGGCTACCCTTCGCCGGCGCGCTGCCACGCGGGGGCGGCCGCATATTTACTGCCACCGGCTTCAATAAATGGGGCATGACTAACGGTGCAGCTGCGGCGAAGGCACTTTGCGCAGAAATACTCGGCCAGCCCCTTGACTGGGCAACCCAGCTGAACGATCACTGTGTGAGGCTGCTCGAAGCACGAGACGCATTCGGAGTGAACGCCGCGGTGGCCGGCAAACTTGTCTCAGGCTGGGCTGCCGCAGAGTTGCGTTCAGCCCAAAGCGTGGGCGAACCCTCAGAAGGCGAGGGCGTGGTTGCGCGGCAGGGCACCTCACCTGTTGCAATCTCACGTACCAACGGCAAACTGTGCCGGGTATCTGGAGTGTGTACCCACCTCGGCGGCATTCTGCGATGGAACGACGCTGAACGCACATGGGACTGCCCCCTGCACGGATCACGCTTCGACGCTACGGGCAGCCTGCTTGAAGGGCCCGCAGTTCGAGATCTCGACAGAGCCCCGAGCCCACACATCGAAGACACAGGCCCCGCCCACACACCTCACGAATGACCCTGCACACTCAGTGCCGAACACGAGACTGAAAGGTTGACACCATGCCAACATCACAACTGAAAGACGAAGAACTGTACGAAAAATTGCGCGACGAAGGCGCTTCGAAAGAGAAGGCTGCCCGAATCTCGAATGCTGCAGCGAAAGAAGGTCGAGAGACTGTCGGCAGACGAGGCGGCAATGCCGAGAACTATGAAGATCGTACCGTTGCTGAGCTGCGTGACCGCGCCAAAGAACTCGGGCTCAGCGGCTATTCGCATCTGCGTAAACACGACCTCATTCAGAAAATTCGACACCACTAACGCCATGAACGCCAATGTTGATCCTCGTTACAAATACCCTCGACCGCCGATGCCTTTTCAGCAACAACCTGATCAGCCGGGCGCAACCGAGCCAATGCATCCCACTCCAGACCACGGTGAAAAGAGCTATGTCGGGCATGCCCGACTTAGCGGGCAACGCGCATTCGTTACCGGGGGAGACTCCGGAATCGGTCGAGCTGTCGCGATCGCCTATTCCCGCGAAGGGGCTGATGTAGCAATCTCGTACCTACCCTCAGAACACAGTGACGCGGCAGAAACCGAACACTGGGTGCATAAGGCTGGCCGCAAGTGCGTGCTGCTGCCGGGCGATCTACGCGAAGAAGCAGTGTGTGTCGAGGTCGTCGAGCGAGCCACCGACGAACTCGGTGGTCTAGACATCGTCGTGCTCAATGCTGGAGTGCAGCACAATCGCGGCCCAGACGCAGACATCGAACGCAGCCAAATTATGGAGGTCTTTGAAACTAACCTGGTTGCACCGTTGCTCATCATGCGTCAAGCAGCGTCTAAGCTGCAGCCCGGTGCCTCGGTCATCGTGACTGCCTCCATTCAATCATTCGACCCGAGTCCTGATCTGCTTGATTACGCGATGACGAAGGCGGCACTCGTCGGGTTTACTCGTGCGCTTGCCGAAGAACAGGGGCCTAAAGGGGTGCGGGTGAACGCAGTAGCACCAGGCCCCATTTGGACCCCACTGATCGCAGCAACCGGTTGGCATGAGAAGCTTCGCCACTTCGGCGAAAACACCCCGCTCGGTAGACCGGGTCAACCGGCCGAGCTTGCGGGCGCATTCGTCTATCTTGCTTCAGAAGACGCTTCGTACGTGTCAGGCGCGGTATTGCCCGTGACCGGAGGGCTGCACCTGTAACAGAAAATGAGAAGAGTCAAGATTCTCCGACTCGCACGCCCCTCGTTCGGCAGCGTGCTCTTGGCTAGCCCTGAGGTTCTTCGATGAGCCGCAGACCCGCAGGGGAATTCGCGAGGGACAATAGCTGCTCTACCCATTCAGGGTTCAGTTCGGGGGTCGCTGCTGATTCGAATTCGAAATGCAGCGGAATTGTTGGGCGCAACCAGAGCGTCTGTTGGCGTCCTTCTTCGAGCCAGGTGAACACCAGGCTCTCTTGTAAATTGAGTTTGCCTAAGATGACGGTGCGCAGGTGGGTGAGCGAGCGGTCATCGAAGGCGAAACTGCGCGATTCTCCGTAGTGCAGAAAACCCATGATGTTATGCCTTCTTCTTTCTCCGTGACGCAGTGGTTGTGGTATCAGAGATATTTGGTGTTTTCGAACGAGGTATTGGCGAGACCTTCTCGGCACCCACTTCATTGCCCATGGGCTGCTTCGACTGCGCCACCTGCGCGTGCCTTTCGGCTTCCTGCTCGGTGACCACGATCAACCCACGTGGAGTGTGCGAGAGCTCGTTCAGCACATCAAGCCAAGCCTTGCTGAGTTGCGGTGCTCGGCTGCCAGCAAATCTGAAAGTCAGCGGAACATTAGGGGTCAGCCAGATAGAGACGCGTCCGCCTCCGCGCTCGGCCGGCGTCGTCCAGCTCATGAGAAAACTCTCTTGGCGCCGAAACTTTATGGTGATCGCCACCTTGAGGTGGGCGAGCGTGCGGTCTTCGAACTCGTACTCCTGCGTACCGCCGTAGATAAGAAAGCCCATGCGCCTATGGTGTCAGCTTTCGACGCAAAGTTGTAGGTTGTGAGTGATTACAGTCACTCGTCTGAAAAATATTAGTCCTGTCTGAAGCCTTGGTGTTGCGATTACGGTGCCGCGTCACAAATCGACGATCTGCACGGATGGCTGCTGTTGGGTAATGCAGTGAATGCCGCCGCCGCGCGCAAACAGCGGACGCGCATCGATCGCAACAATCTCACGACCGGCATACTGATCACGCAAAATACCGACTGCCCGATCGTCCGCGGGATCACCAAACGCACACGCGAGCACTGCGCCATTGATCACCACGTGGTTGATGTAGCTGTAATCGACGAACCCCTCGGCGTCGCGCAGTGTCTCGGGCGCCGGCATATCAACGATCTCGACACTCGCCGATTGCTCACTCAAGTATCGTTCAGCGGTTTCGCGGTTGTACCTTGCAATTGCGTGATCTGGGTGTGAAGCCGAGTCTTGGTGGTGCATGAGCAAGACACTTGGGCTCGTAAACGCGGCAAGTATGTCACTATGCCCACGCGTGCCAAACGTGTCATGGTCCCGGGTGAGCCCACGAGGCAGCCAGAGGGCGCTGGTGGCACCGATCGTTCGGGCGAGCTCTGTCTCAACCTGCTGCTTCGTGTAACCAGGGTTGCGACCAGGGTCGAGCTGCACCGTCTCAGTCAGTACGACGCGACCCGTACCGTCGACCTGAATACCGCCTCCCTCATTCACGAGCTCACTATCGATGAGGGTGGCCCCGGCGGCTTCAGCGACAACACGGCCAATGTGTTGGTCTTTGTCCCATCTTGCCCAGGACTGCGCGCCCCAGCCGTTGAAGACAAAGTTCACTGCGCCGAGCGAGCCATCATCACCAATGACAAAACTCGGGCCAATGTCGCGCATCCAGGCATCGTTGAGCGGTGCGGTGAGCAGTGAAATCGCGCTCGAAAGGTAGCGCTTTGCGATTGGCTCGTCGCCTGGATTCACGACGACAAAGACTTGTTGAAACTCACTCGCCGCATTTGCGACAGCTGCCCAGGTGTTGCGGGCCTCGTCAGCCTCGCTCTCAGTAGCACCGAGCGTATACCCCGTGGTGGGCCAGGCGAGCCAGAGACATTCTTGTTGCGACCCCTCGTGGGGCATGAGCCACTTGGTCATGCGCACAGCCTTTCTGCAAGTGAGCCCCACGAGCCGGCAGGCTGGTGGGGCTCACGACGACACTAGTCGAAAGACGGTGCGAACGAAAGGACGCTGTTAGTCAAATGACAGTGCCGCCCGAATCAAGTGCTCTTGCTCGACTGCGTGCACCTTGGCTGAACCGGTTGAGGGTGCTGCAGATGCCTTACGGGTGACTGCGCGCACAGCGCCAGCGCTGATGTTCTTGGCGAATGCGTGCGACAAGAATGGCCAGGCGCCTTGGTTTTCTGGCTCATCTTGCACCCATACGAGCTCGGCACCCGGGTACGACTCGAGAATCTGCGTGAGTTCGAGAATCGGGGTCGGGTAGTACTGCTCGATGCGAACCAGTGCGACCCGTGAATCGGGCTGCTTCTCGAGCGCGCTGCGAAGATCGTAGTAGACCTTGCCAGAGGTGAGAATCACCCGGGTGACCTCAGGTTTGTTGGCCGCGGCATCGTCGATCACTGGCTGGAAACCACTGGTCGTGAAATCTTCGACGGCAGAGGTTGCCCCGCGCAGCCGCAGCATCGACTTGGGCGTGAACACGATCAGCGGCTTGCGCGGCCGCTGGTAGGCCTGCCTGCGTAACAGGTGGAAGTAGTTCGCGGGAGTAGACGGGCGTGCCACGATCATGTTGTCTTCTGCACACAGCTGCAAATAGCGTTCGATGCGTGCCGAGGAGTGGTCTGGGCCCTGACCTTCATAGCCGTGCGGCAGCAGCATGACGACCGAAGACTGCTGGCCCCACTTCTGCTCTGCGGCGGCAACATATTCGTCGATGACGCTTTGCGCGCCATTCGCAAAGTCGCCGAACTGCGCCTCCCACAGCACGAGCGCGTCTTCCCGCTGCAGCGAATACCCATATTCGTAGGCGAGAGCCGCATATTCCGATAAGAACGAGTCATAGATCCAGAACCGACCCTGGTTTTCTGACAGGTTCAGCAGTGGCAGCCATTCTTGACCGTTTGCGCGATCGTGGAACACCGCGTGGCGTTGAGTAAAGGTGCCGCGTCGTGCGTCTTGTCCTGCGAAACGCACCGAAGTGCCCTCCATCAGCAGCGAGCCGAGCGCGAGCAACTCGCCATAGCCCCAATCGATGCCGCCATTCTGGCTCATCTCGACACGCTTCTTCAGCAGCTGCTGCAACTTCGGGTGCACCGTGAAACCCTCGGGTGGGGTGCCGTGTGCTTCACCAATGCGTTCGATGACTGAGCGGTCGACCGCGGTATCGACGGTAGAAATCACGGGAATCGGTGCCGTAGCAGGGCCAATTACGCTCTGATCGATGACTGGCACAGAGCCGGTCTGCGCGGCATGCGTCTCCATGAACGCCTGCTCAAGACGGCTCTGAAAGTCTGCCTTTGCCTTCTCGTACTCTTCTTCGGTGAGATCCCCGCGTCCAACAAGCGCCTCAGTGTAGAGGCGACGCGTCGAGCGCTTTGCCTCAATGAGGTCGTACATAAGTGGCTGCGTCATCGACGGGTCGTCGCCCTCATTATGGCCGCGGCGGCGGTAACACACGAGGTCGATGATGACGTCGCGGTGGAATTTCTGACGGAATTCGTACGCCAATTGTGCGACACGCACCACCGACTCGGGGTCGTCGCCATTCACATGCAAGATGGGGGCCTGTACGACCTTGCCGACGTCGGTCGAGTAGACGGCCGAACGCGAGTCTTGTGGCAACGTGGTGAAGCCCACCTGGTTGTTGATCACAATGTGAATCGTGCCGCCAGTGCGGTAGCCGCGCAGTTGCGACATCTGCAGCGTTTCGTAGACCACTCCCTGGCCTGCCATTGCGGCGTCACCGTGAATCAAGATCGGCAGAGTGGTGAACGAACCAATCGGCTTCAAGTCTTGCTTGGCACGCACGATGCCTTCGAGCACACCGTTGACGGTCTCGAGGTGAGAGGGGTTCGCCGCGAGGTGAATGGGCACCTGGGTGCCGTTGGGTGCGGTGAATACACCGGTTGTGCCCAAGTGATATTTCACATCACCAGAACCGGTCGCAGCAGCGGTGCCTTCGAACTCACGGAAGATCTGGCCGTACGTCTTGCCAGCGATGTTCGACAGCACGTTGAGTCGGCCACGGTGCGCCATGCCGATGTCGACGCTGTCGACGCCGTCTTCAGCTGCTTCGATGAGCATTGCATCGAGCAACGGAATGACTGACTCGCCGCCCTCAAGGCTGAACCGCTTTTGGCCAACGTACTTCGTCTGCAGGAAGGTCTCAAACGCCTCGGCCTCGTTGAGCTTCTCGAGAATGCGCAGCTGCTCGTCACGATCGGGCTTCGCATAGGGAACCTCGACGCGCTCGCGAATCCACATGCGCTGCTCGGGGTCTTGAATGTGCATGTATTCGATGCCGATTTTGCGGCAGTATGAATCGCGCAGCACGCCAAGAATGTCACGCAGCAGCATGGTTCGTTCACCGCCGATGCCGCCGGTAACGAACTCACGATCGAGATCCCAAAAAGTCAGGCCGTGATTTTCAATCTCGAGGTCTGGGTGCGTGCGCTGCACATATTCGAGCGGGTCGATGTCGGCCATGAGGTGACCGCGCACCCGAAACGAATTGATGAGCTCTTGTACGCGAGCAGACTTGTCAACCGCATCGCTCGCATCGACGTGAATGTCGGCGGCCCACTGAATCGGCTTGTACGGAATGCGCAGCGCAGCAAAGACCTCTTCGTAGAAGCCGTGTGCGCCAGCGAGGCGTTCGTGCACTTTCTTCAAGAACTCGCCCGAGCCTGCACCCTGAATAACGCGGTGGTCATAGGTGCTGGTCAGCGTGATGGTCTTGGAAATGCCGAGACGGTTCAGCGTTTCGAGGGCAGCGCCCTGAAACTCTGCCGGGTATTCAAGTGCGCCCACACCGATGATCGAGCCCTGGCCTCGCATAAGACGCGGCACTGAATGCACGGTGCCGATGCCGCCGGGGTTGGTCAACGAAATGGTGCCACCCTGGAAATCGCCGGGAGTGAGCTTGCCGTCACGGGCACGCGTGACCAGGTCTTCGTATGCCGCGAGGTATTCGTTGAAATCAAGTGTGTCGGCACGCTTGATGACAGGTACTAGCAGTGAGCGGGTGCCATCAGGCTTGGGCAGGTCGATTGCTATGCCAAGACCAATGTGGGCGGGCATGACGAGTGATGGTTTGCCGTCGACTTCTGCGTATGAAACGTTCTGGCTTGGAAAATCTTTCAGTGCGTGGATCAACGCCCAGCCAATGAGGTGGGTGAATGATACCTTGCCGCCGCGGCTACGTCGCAGGTTGCTGTTGATAACCGTGCGGTTATCAATGAGCAGCTTTGCAGGCACGGTGCGCACGCTGGTGGCTGTCGGCACGGTGAGACTCTCGTCCATGTTCTTGGCGAGTGTCTTCGGCAGACCGCGCAGCGGCATGACTTGATCTTCGTCGTCCGCCCCGTGCTCGACCGTTGCCACAGGCGCGGTCTTTGGCGCCTCGGCCGGAATCGGAGCCTGTCGAGGCGCCGTGTTCGTTGTCCGAGCTGCCGGCGCTGCGGCTTCTGGCGCAGACGAGGTCGGTGCAATGGTGGTCGGCGAGGGCGCCGAACCAACGCCGTCAGACTGCACCACCGGTGCAGCTGCAGCGGGGGTACTTGCCGAAGTTGTGCTGTTACTTGCTGCAGCGCCCGCGCTTGACGCGGCATAGCGTTCAAGCGTCGGCCACCAGGCCTGATCGACCGAGTTCTTATCGACGATGTACTGCTTGTACATTTCGTCGACTAACCAGGCGTTAGCACCAAAATCTTCTGCGGAGCCTCCGTTACCAGGGGCGTTTGTCCGCTCAGCCAAGGCGATTCCTCTCATCGTGACCAACTACCGCAGGCCAGCCGCGAACGCGGCGGGCCATTGCGCGCACTGCCCTCTAGCCTACGCCCTCTTGCCGCTTGGTAGTGCATCGTGTGAAGATTTCGCTTACTGAGTATTTACCGAACCACTTGGCTGGTGAAAACCTCCAGTTTTCAACGAACGCCCGGTTGCTGCTGCTATCGTTAGCAAGATCATGGACGGATGCAGTCGAACATCTTCGGAGCCCCCGAGTACCAGCCGCGCTGACGCGCGGGTTCTCACAGTTGGTCTCACATGAACGAATGGTGGTTGCTCACCATTGGTGTGATTCTGACGCTTGGCACAGGTGTGTTTGTTGCCGCCGAGTTTTCTCTTGTGGCCCTTGACCGGCAAGAGCTTGAACGACGTCGAGCGGGCGGAGCGAAGGGTCTTGACGTCGTCATCAGAGGTTTGCGCATCACCTCGACGCATCTCTCGAGCGCACAACTCGGCATCACGCTCACAACGTTGCTCGCAGGCTACACGCTCGAGCCTGCGCTGAGTCACTGGATCGCGCCGCTCCTGCAGGCGATTGGTGTGCCCGAGGGCGCGCAGCGTGCGATCAGTGTGCCGCTTGCGGTCATCATCGCCACAATTTTGTCGATGCTGATCGGCGAGCTGATTCCTAAAAACTTCGCAATTGCGCGCCCGCTGCAAACGGCCAAGATTGTGATGCCGTTGCAGGCAGCATTCACGACCATCTTCAAACCGGCCGTGCTTATGCTCAACGGCAGTGCGAACAAGATGCTTCGCGCGATCGGCATCGAGCCAAAAGAAGAACTTTCGGGTGCGCGCAGTGCTGAAGAGCTGAGCGCGTTAGTGAGACACTCTGCAGAAGCGGGCTCGCTTGAACACGGCACGGCGACCTTGCTCGATCGCACCTTGCGTTTTAGCGAGCACACGGCTGTCGACGTGATGACCCCTCGCACGCGATTTGAAAGCATTCACCGCTTAGAATCGTCGCAAGCGCTGCTCGAACTTGCGGGCCGCACCGGCTTCTCGCGATTTCCGGTCATCGACGAAGACCGCGATGACATCGTCGGCGTGGTGCACGTCAAACAGGCCGTCGCAGTACCGAGACCGAAGCGACTTGAGGTGCCGGTGGCAGCGCTGGTCGAAGACGTGGTGCGCGTGCCAGAGACGATGCGTCTCGATCAGTTGCTTGAGGCGCTGCGCTCGCAGGGCTTTCAACTTGCGATTGTCGTGGATGAATATGGCGGCACAGCAGGGCTTGTCACGCTTGAAGACTTGGTTGAAGAGATCGTTGGCGAGGTTGCTGACGAGCACGACCGGGCCCCGGCAGACGTCATGGGCACCGCGGCTGAAATGGTGCTGCCAGCCGATCTGCGACCCGACGAAGTGCGCGAGCGCACGGGCGTCGAGATTCCCGACAGCGACGACTACGAGACCATCGCAGGGTTTGTGCTGCGGGAGCTCGGCCGAATTCCTGAACAGGGTGATGCCGTTGCCCTCGACGACGGTGCGGTGCTGAGCGTTGAGCGCATGGAGGGGCGGCGCATTTCGCGCCTACGTTATGTCGAAGCGCAAATTACTCCAGAGCTCTCACCTGACGACGCGTCAGATGCAGATGCAACAACCATGCGAACCGAACCCACCTACGACGGCGGCACGCAGTGGCCAGCCGGTGCTCAGGTGCACGAGGACCAGCCTGACACAAAGCGGGGTGCCCGATGAGTGACTGGTTAGGCATTGTTTGGCTTGTAGTGTTGTTGGTGGTCAACGCTTTCTTCGTCGGCGCTGAGTTTGCAGTGATCTCTGCCCGCCGCTCACAGATCGAGCCCCTCGCAGAGGCAGGCTCGAAGCGCGCAAAGACTGCACTGTGGGCCATGGAGCACGCGACGCTGATGCTGGCTACAAGTCAGCTCGGCATCACGGTGTGTTCGCTCTTGATCTTGAACGTGTCTGAGCCCGCCATTCACCACCTGCTTGAGGGCCCGCTCGCCTGGACTGGGCTGTCAAGTGAGCTTGTCTCGATTGTTGCGTTCATCATCACGCTCGTCATCGTCTCGTACTTGCATGTGGTGTTCGGTGAGATGATGCCAAAGAACGCGGCGTTCTCAATGCCAGATCAAGCCGTGCTTTTGCTCGCGCCCCCGCTGGTGTGGATCTCTCGCGTGTTTCGGCACATCATCGCGGGACTGAACGCGATCGCAAACGGGGCGGTGCGATTGTTCGGGGTTGAACCGAAGAACGAGACCACGAGCACCTACACCCTCGAAGAAGTAGCGGGCATCGTCAGCCACTCCACACGAGAGGGGCTGCTCGAAGATCGCAGCGGCGCATTGAGCGCCGCATTCGAGTTCACTGAAAAGCGGGCGGCAGATGTGCTGGTGCCCGCCGATCGTCTCGTGACCATGCAGGCGAACTCGACCCCGGGTGACGTCGAACTGGCGGTGGCAAAGCACGGGTTCTCGCGCTATCCAATGCGTGGGGCGAACGACGAGCTCACCGGCTACGTGCACATCAAAGATCTGCTGCGTCTGGGCGAACACCGCATCACCGAGCCGATCGCGCCCAAGCGCGTGCGCGACATGCTGACGCTTCGAGCAGACACCGAGCTCGAAGACGTGCTCGCACGCATGCAGGCGCGAGGCGTGCATCTGTCACGGGTCGTGAACCCGCAGGGCGACGAACTCGGTGTGGTGTTCCTTGAAGACGTCATCGAAGAATTGGTCGGCGAGGTGCATGACGCTACGAAGCGTCAACGTTTCGAACAATAGGGGGATGAGGCGAGGATCAGCACCCGCTGTCGCTCGCCCGTGACCCGCAACGCTTACGCCGAGGTGGCGAGCAGCCGTTCGAGTTGTGCACCGACCTCTTCGAACTCGATTAAGAACGAATCATGCCCGAACGGTGAATCGAGGCGTGTGGCTGCGCCACCATCGAGACTGCCAGGAGTGTGCTGAGCGATCTCATCTTGCCCATCAATGGTGAAGAGCCGGTCACTCGGAATACCGATGATGAGGGTTGGGATATCTATCGTTGACAGTGCGGCGCGCACGCCACCGCGACCACGACCCACGTCATGCGAGTTCATCGCCTGCACGAGGGTGAGATATGAGTTGGCATCGAAGCGGCGGGTAAACTTGTTGCCGTGAAAATCGAGGTAGCTCTCAACCGCGAAGCGCCCGCCACCACCGAGTGGGCTCACCGCAGACTGCCAGGCGCGGCCAAACCGCGCGTCGAGCTCGGTGTTGCTACGGTAGTTCAGCAGCGCGAGGCGCCGTGCCGTCGCGAGCCCGTGGTGTGGGCCGACTCCGTCGGGTGCGTCATAGTAATTGCCGCCGCGCCAAGCTGGGTCTGAGCGAATCGCTTCGAGCTGCACCAGGTTGAGGCCGATCTGATCGGCCGTGGTAACCGGCGGGGCTGCGATGACCGCGAGGCGGTGCGCGCGACCGGGGTACATGAGCTGCCATTCGAGCGCATGCATGCCGCCCATCGAACCGCCAATGACCGCCACGAACCGTTCAATGTTGAGCAGATCTGCGAGCGCCGCGGTCGCAGTCACCTGGTCACGAATCGTCAGGTAAGGAAACCTCGAGCCCCACTCTTGACCCTCTGGGTCGAGGCTTGACGGGCCGGTCGATCCTTGGCACCCCCCAAGCACATTGGGTGCGATGATGCAGTAACGGTTCGTGTCGAGAGCTTTGCCCGGGCCGACAATTTCACCCCACCAGCCGTCAGTTGGGTGGCCGGGGCCTGCGCCGCCGGCGAGGTGGCTGTCGCCGGTGAGCGCGTGAAAGACGAGAATGACGTTGTCGCGCTGCTCATTCAACTCACCAAAGGTTTCATACGCGAGCCGCACATGCGGAATGTGTTCACCTGACTCAGTCTCTACCGTGCCGATGCGCGCGAACTGACGGTCACCCACAGGGTCACCGTCGCGCCACGCGCCGCTGATCGGCGGGCGACCAATGATCGCTCGCAGCTGCGCATCAGTGATGAAGTCAGTCGGAAACGAGTCTTCGGGAGTCTGCCAGTCCATAATGGTCAATTCTCTCGTATGGTGACGCTGTCGAGACACCAAAGTGGGCGGCCCCAGTCGGGCCGCCCACTGTCGTGAAGGGATGTGAAGGGATTTAGGCGTCTGCGTTCGCCGCGACCACGGCGCGGGCGGCAGCAAAGCCGAGTTCGATGTCGGCGCGAATGTCGTCGAGGTGCTCGAGACCGACCGACAGGCGAATGAGGCCGGGGGTCACGCCGGCGGTGAGCTGCTGTTCGGGCGTCAACTGCGAGTGCGTCGTCGAAGCCGGGTGAATGACGAGCGAGCGCACATCGCCAATGTTTGCCACGTGGCTAAACAGTTGCAGGCTATCGACGAATGCGCGGCCAGCGTCAACGCCGCCCTTCAACTCAAATGACAGCACGGCACCGACGCCCTTCGGTGCATACTTGTTCGCGGTTGCATACCACGGCGAAGACGGCAGACCCGAGTAGTAGACGGTTGCGACGTCGTCGTGATTTTCGAGCCACTCGGCGATGTGCTGTGCATTGAGCACGTGGCGCTCGATGCGCAAGGAGAGGGTTTCGATGCCCTGCAGCAGGTTCCAGGCGCTCTGCGGAGCGATTGCTGAACCCAGGTCACGCAGCAACTGCACGCGCGCCTTGATGATGAAAGCGATTGCGTCACCCACGGCCTGTGTGTAGACCACACCGTTATAGGAATCGTCAGGGGTGTTCAGGCCAGGAAAGCGATCGGCGTGCTCTGACCACGCAAACTTGCCGCCGTCGACGATCACGCCGCCCAGCGTCGTGCCGTGGCCACCCAAGAACTTGGTGGCCGAGTGCAACACGATGTCTGCACCGTGCTCGAGCGGGCGAACCAGGTACGGGCTGGCGACCGTGTTATCGATGATCAGCGGCACACCGTTCTCGTGTGCGACATCGGCAACAGCCTGGATGTCGAGCACGTTCGAACGGGGATTGGCGATCGACTCGGCAAAGAACAGCTTGGTGTTCGGACGCACTGCCCGCTGCCACGCAGCGATGTCGTCTTGATCCTCAACAAACGTCACTTCGAGGCCGAGCTTGGCGAGCGAATACTTTAACAGGTTTTAGGTGCCGCTGTAGATCGACGACGACGACACGATGTGGTCGCCTGAATTGGCGATGTTGAGCACCGAGTAGGTGGTGGCTGCCTGACCGCTAGACAGCAGCAGGGCCGCGACGCCGCCCTCAAGCGCAGCGATGCGATTCTCGGCAACCTCTTGCGTCGGGTTCGTAATGCGCGTGTAGATCGGGCCGAGCTCTGCGAGCGCGAAGCGGTTCGCGGCCTGCTCAGTGTTCTCGAAAACGTACGCAGTCGTCTGGTGAATCGGCAGGGCGCGCGAACCGGTGACCGGGTCGGGCTGTTGGCCTGCGTGAATCTGCTTGGTCTCAAAGCTCCAAGTGTTCTGGTCTGACATGATGGCCTCTCTCAGGATAAACGAATGAAAATCTCAGCGAAATGATCGGGTATGCGCGCTCGTGGTGATTGCTCGCTTCGAGCCTACGAACCTGCTGAGGCCGTGGCAACCCACGAAGACACAAGGCGTCACAATTGGGCGCCCCTCTCGCCGGGTACCAACACACAATATTCAACAGAAGGACATTTCGGCGTGCAAATTCGCCTGTGTGTAGATCGGACGAGGTTATAAGCTGAACCGAAGACGCAGACGACTGTCTGACTCTTACCGACTCAATAGGAGTGCCAATGTCTTTCTGGACTGTCATTTGGGACACGATCTGGTGGTTTTTGCTGATCTTCGTGTTCATCGCCTATCTGATGGCGTTGTTCTCGATCATCGGAGATCTGTTTCGCGACCACAAGATGAACGGTTGGGTGAAGGCCATCTGGTTCCTCTTCCTGATCTTCTTGCCCTTCTTGACCGCGCTCGTGTATCTCATCGCTCGTGGCAAGGGCATGGCTGAACGCGCAAATGCGGCGGTACAAGAAGTGCAGACCGCCCAAGAGCAGTACATTCGTCAGGTCGCCGGCGGTGCGACGGCCGAGATTGCAGAAGCCAAGAAACTGCTCGACTCAGGTGCAATCAACGAAGCTGAGTTTGCAGCGCTCAAGGCGAAAGCTCTCGCCTAAACGCCCATCTCTCAGCAACGCAAGACCGTGAACACGAAGGGTCGGCCCCAGCACGGGGCCGACCCTTCGTGTTCGGTATGGAAGAATCGCTGACATGCGAAAACGAGTTGTAGTGACAGGTGCAAGTTCAGGGATCGGCGCCGCAACCGTGCGCCGCTTCACCGAGGCGGGGTGGCACACAGTGGCCGTTGCCAGGCGTGAGGAGCGGCTCACCGCGCTCGCCGCAGAAACCGGGGCGCACCCGATTGTGTGTGACGTGACCGACGAAGCCCAGGTCGCGGCGATGGCTCGCGAGGTCGCTGAGACGGGCGGGGCGAGCGGGCTCGTCAATAACGCTGGCGGCGCCCTTGGCACCGATTCAGTGGAGCACGCCTCAAATGAAGACTGGCGGCAGATGTTCGAAGTGAACGTCATTGGGCTGCGCAATGTCACTGCCGCACTGCTGCCCGTGCTGCGACAGGCAGTGAGAGGCTCGAATACCGCTGACGCATGCGCATCGATTCTGAACCTCACTTCTACAGCGGGGCTTGATGTGTATGCGGGTGGCGGCGGGTATAACGCAGCAAAGTTCGCGGCACACGCCGTGACCGGTGTGCTGCGTCTCGAACTCGCTGGCGAACCGATTCGGGTGATGGAGGTTGCGCCCGGGCTCGTGCACACCGAAGAATTCACGTTGAACCGTTTGCGGGGCGATGCAGAAGCGGCGAAACGTCCGTATGCCGATATCGTGCCGCTGACCGCCGCAGACGTGGCAGCCGTGATGGTCGCAGCGTTTGAGCAGCCCCCGCACGTCAACCAAGACCTGATTGTCTTGCGCCCCATAGCCCAGTCGAGTGTGTTTCACACCCATCGCGGCCCCCTCACACCACGCGAGTGAGCCCCAGGTGGGAGTGAATCTTCGGCAGCTCGAGGCCGCAGGCGAGATTGCTGCAGACTGGGCAGTGGCGCTCGCGCCCGTGGCAGAAAGGCTCAGCGCCCTCGACCGGTTCCTGAGTGCTGAACGCGAGCTCGGCCATGAGGTGCTGCCCGCGAACGATCGCATCATGTCTGCCTTTGCACGGCCGCTTGCTGACGTGCGAGTGCTCGTGATCGGGCAAGACCCATACCCCACGCCAGGCCACCCGATCGGCCTCTCGTTTGCAACCGCGCCAGCGGTGCGGCCGATTCCGCGCAGTCTTGCCAACATCTACCGCGAGCTGCGCGATGATCTCGGAATCGCGCCTGCCGAGCACGGCGATCTCACTGCATGGGCAGACCGCGGCGTCATGCTGCTCAATCGGGTGCTCACGGTTCGTGCAGGCGAGGCCGGCTCGCATCGGCGCAGGGGATGGGAGGCGGTCACCGAGTGTGCGATTCACTCGCTCGTGACTCGCGGGGGCCCGCTGGTTGCCGTGCTGTGGGGCAACGATGCACGCGCGCTTGCGCCGATGCTTGGCGACGTGCCGCGCATCGAGAGCGCGCACCCCTCACCGCTTTCGGCCTCGCGCGGGTTCTTCGGCTCTCGGCCGTTCAGTCGTGTAAACGCCGCGCTTGCTGCGCAGGGGGCTGAGCCACTTGACTGGCAGCTGCCCGCGCAGTGACCAGCGGTTGTCGTTTACGCGACCCGCGATCCTCTCGCAAGCTTTGCGGTCGGTGTCTTCAGCCGTCGGTATGCGCCAGCGAGGATGCCCGCGGCCAACACAATTTGCAGGCCGAGGCCGATCCACCAGGCTGCAACCGTGTCCGTTAAGTCATCGTAGGGCGAAGCTGAAGCGAGATACGGGGGAGAGGTCGGGCAGTCGGTCCAATAGTCTGTGGTGTCAGTTTCGATCTGCAGCCCGCGCACTGCCGCCGACACCAGACCGAACATGTCGTTCGAGTAGCTGTCTGTGTTGAGCGGGCCCGCCACCATGTCACCGACGATGACATAGGGGTTCATTGCGAGGATCCACCAGATCTTGTCAGTCGGAGATACCGACGTGGTGACCTGACGCGTCACGCACTCGACCGGCACGGCCTCATAGCAGGCAGTGTCACCGTCGCTGCACTGCCAATACTCTTGCCAATACGCATCGCTAAAGGTGCGAAACTCCACCTCGACATAGCGAGTGTTCACTCCGACCGCCAGCGAGAAGGCGATCAGCGTGCCGATCGAAAGCAGCGCGACGATGAGGTAGGCCGTCACGATAGCAACCAACGACGACGAGATC